>NZ_JAUBVE010000177.1:0-2151 GCF_036705715.1 Microcoleus sp. AT3-D2
CTTTGATAATTTTCGAGAACGCGTATTAGCTTGCTTTTCTAATTAGATAAAAATATCACCGCAAGTTCAGGAGAGCCTTTGCTCCGAGGCAAATATTACAAAATCGTTGCAGGCATTGTTCCGATCGCCATAATCGCCATTGCCATCATGACTGTCACCAGGCCGCTAGATTGGAGTAAACCTTCGATCGCACAAATCATGTCAAGCCGATCGCCGATGTGGACACTCTCAGCCCGTGGCATCAAAAAACGCCCGCTATTTGGATGGGGATTTGACGGTTTCGGCATTGCCTATCCCTACATCCGAAATCCTCAAGTAACTCCTATTGTTGTAAATTTAGATGAGTTTACTTACGACTATATTAACATAAAAGGTGAAATCAGCACTAGAGAAATCCCTACTTACAAAGCTCACAATTGGATTCTGGATACTACTTTATCTGTTGGCATTTTGGGGCTGCTGGCTGGTATTGCAGTTTGGGGATATTATGTATGTTTAGCGCTGAATTCGTCTATGGGCGGTATTGAAGCTGTTGCTATTGCTTATTTAATTTTTACTTTCACTTGGTTTGACTGCGCTCAATACGCACATATTGCCTGGTGGACTATGAGTCTCGCCGCCGCCGTTAAATCTGCTTCTGCTACTCGTTTTTCTCGTTTCCGGGCAGAGTCCGGGCAATTACTAATTACCCATTAGCAATTACCCATTACCAAATCTTACATTTCCTGCATCAACCGCAAATAATTTTGTCTCATCTGCGTCATATTTTCCATCATTCTATTAGCCATATCTTTCTCAACATCGCTCATTTGCTGCCAAAATAAAGCCGATCGTCTCGCCATAATTGCCTCTTCCCACAACATCTCCAAAAGTTGCGCCGCCATTGGGTTTTCAGCATCGATAATCCCGCACAATTGCTCGAAGGCCCGGTTCGCTTCGGCGTGGCTGCTAACATCCTGAACCAGGGTTAGGCATTTCTTGAGTTGTACGATCGGATTTTCAGAAGAGTAAGCCATAATTTCACTAAGATAAGCGACAAAATTTACACTGATACCTTTGACATTACTAGAGTTGTGACACAGCAGTAGAGTTCCCTACATACCACCGCCAAGGCAAATCAATTCCTTGAGAAATCCCGATCCGCGTAGTTTGCACAAAATTTATTGTACCCTCCTCCACAGCTTGCTGAAAGTGCTCGCTCCGGTGTTCCAACCGCAGCGGTTGGCCTGCACCTAAAGGAAAACCGCTGAAAGTTCGATCGATATCCAGCACCTTACACACTTTCCCAGGTCCGGCGGCGAGGCGCGATCGCTTCTTTTCAGGAATTGCAGCGAATTCTTGGGGAACCGCATCTACCTGCAAAGCTCGAACCAGCACAGCACTAGCAACTCCGTCTGCATCCGTCACCACGTTAAAACAGTGATACATCCCGTAGATTAAGTAAACGTAGCTCATACCCGGAGGCCCGAACATCACCTGATTGCGAGGAGTTCGCTGTCGGTAAGCGTGACAAGCGGGATCTCCCGGGCCGTAAGCTTCGGTTTCGACAATAATTCCCCGAATCGTCTCGCCGTCAGGAAACTGCCGCACCAGCGAGCACCCCAGCAAATCTGGCGCTACGCTGGTAGATGGCCGCGCCAGCCAAAAAGATTCTACAATCTGAGTATTTGCACTCACTCAACAACAGCAGGTAAATTATGGACGTTAAGTTAGTTTTAGCAGTCTTGACAGCAGTTTTCACCGTTTGCTGTCTGTTCTTCGGCACAAAAAACGGATTCTACGATACGGACAAGTATCACGGTAACGGTTCTGCTCACTAATTTTAGGCGCGCAGTTAGTTGCTTAAAAAACCGCTGCCTGACAAACAGGCAACGGTTTTATTTCAATTTAATCGATTTAAACAGTATTTGCTAGTCTTACTAAGGATGAATTGTGCCATTGGGCATTTTAGCTTCTTGCAAGCTAGTATTCGAGAATTCAGCGCATCTTATGAGGTTGAAACCCATTGTCGCTCATCGATCCGTTGCTTTCATATTGAAACCAACTACTGCATTTTCTGGGTTATTCTGTTCTGGAACAATACTCCGGACAGTTTTTAAAGAGAGATGCGACGCCTACGGCAAGCAACGCTTACGCAATAAATCACAGAAG
>NZ_JAUBVE010000178.1:0-2137 GCF_036705715.1 Microcoleus sp. AT3-D2
GTTTGGGTGAAAATTGCAATAAGCGCACTTTTTTCAGTATAACCGATAATTCATCAACTTATTTATTTTTCATTCCTAAAGCAAGGATTTACGCTTGCCCATAATTCTGTCAAGATGGGTCAGAATTAGAATTCAATCAACTCGAACTAAACTCTCATGGCGAAAGGTTTTTCACCCCAATTGGAATCCGCTCCCCAAGAGCGCTCTTTGAAAACTCCAGAAATCCAACCGATTGAGGAAATACAAGCTAATTTATTAAGTTATGTCGAGGAGATTCAAGACCATCGAGTCTCCAGAACTCAAAAGCATGTTTTCAAAGATATTCTAGTGATTGCAATTTTAGCGGCGATCGCCGGAGCCGAAGGTTGGGAAGACATCGAAAATTATGGTCTGAGTAAATATGCTTGGTTAAAAGAGTTCTTGGAACTCCCTAATGGCATTCCTTCAGATGATACATTTAGGCGAGTTTTTGAACGCCTTAATCCCGGAGAAGTCGAGCAAGTTTTAAACAAATGGCTTCAACAGTTGATGGGAAGTTTAGTGGGAGAAGTTATTCCCATCGACGGTAAAAGTCTCAGAGGCTCTTACGACCGAGAAAAAGGAATCAAAGCTTTAAATCTCGTCACCGCTTGGGCTAGTCAAAAATAATTAATTTTAAGACAAGTTAAAGTCGAAGGCAAGTCCAATGAAATAACGGCGATTTCCACCCTGCTCAAATTACTCGACACTCAAGGTGCAATTGTGACAATTGATGCGATGGGAACTAAAGCCGAAATTGTCCGACAAATTCGAGAACAAAAAGCCGATTATGTCCTGGCTTTGAAAAAGAATCATCCGACCCTCTACAGTCAAGTCGAAGAAAAGTTTCACCAGCTCCCAACTCTGACGCAGGATTAATTGGCAGGAATGAGCTATCATTAGCACCTTGAAAAAGGACATCACCGCCTTGAAAAATGCCGTGTTTGGGCCTTAGATATTGCCCATTTTGAAGACCTCTATCAGGCCGAACAATGGTTGGGACTCCGAACAATAATTTTTGTTGAAAGAACTCGCCATCTCTGGAATAAAATCACTCACGAAGTCAACTTCTATCTTTCTTCTTTACCAGCGGATGCTCAGTTTTTAGGACGGATTATTCGTCAACACTGGGGGGATTGAGAATCAAGTTCATTGGGTTTTAGATGTCACTTTTCGTGAAGATCGATGTCGCATTCGCTCTGGGTATAGTCCTCACAACTTCGCTCTCCTTCGACGTTTGGCCCTCAATGCTCTGCGTCAGGAAACCACTCTCCAGCGCAGTCTACGACAAAGGCAGAAACGGGCTGCTATGTCTAATAGACCTCTTGCAAAAAAAATATGTGTTATTCTTAAGAGTTTGCTCAAGTTTAGGTAAAAGTTTGAATTATTGGGTTGATTGGCATCTCCTTAAACTTGCCCAGCCTGCTAGATTTAAAAATTGCCTAAACTTTCCATCCATAGCACAAAATTATTTTGCAAGAGGTCTAAGCTGTTCAGCATTTAAATTTTTTGCCTGAAAGCCAGGGTGCAAGGAGTCTAGGCTTCAAAAATCCCAATTTAAATGCGTATCAGCTTAATGATTATATGATGAGTGTTCTCAGTTCCTTTTGTCAAGCGTGATTGAGATGCTCTTACCCTGAATTAAAAACTTCTTTTGGGGTTGACTAATCCCTGGCATTTGTTGTAAGATTGATTCAATAATCTTCATCAGGCAATCTGTTAAGCTTGTGTGTTTTTATAGCTTAACCTAAAAGAGCGCCTTTTTTTCTGTTCATTTTGGGTTCAGATTGCACTCACTTTTTTCGCTTCTGTGATTTATTGCGCAAGCGTTGCTTGCCGTAGGCGTCGCATCCCTCTTTAAAAACTGTCCGGAGTATTGATTTTACTTGTTTATGGCAAAGTTAATTTTACCAATTTGGACCGTTATAGTTCTTTGAGTGAAAAGACCTATCGTCGCCACTTTTTTAAAGGTTTCGATTTTCCCGAATTTCATAAATATTTTATCAATCGAGCCTTAAACCATGAGCGAACACTGATTGCAGTTATCGATTGTTCTTTTATTCCCAAAAGGGGCAAAAAAACTGAAGGAAAAGCTAGTTTTTATAATGGTGTAGCTGGC
>NZ_JAUBVE010000179.1:0-2083 GCF_036705715.1 Microcoleus sp. AT3-D2
CTCAATTTTATTAACTACTTTAATCAAACAATGGCCAAACCTTTTAAGTGGACATATAAGGGTAAAGTCTTGGCTGTCTAATAGTCTGTGTATTTACGCCGAGCTGTACTAACTGTACCTCAAACTGAGCCAATCCTTCGTGTACGCGCTCCGCAGCATCGCGCGCGGCTATCATTGTCAAAGTAAATATGTGCGTGAAAACCAACAATTTTGATGGTGTCTTCTTTCATCATTTTCATTCGGTTATTGAGCCGACATCAGGACAAAACGGCTGTTAATTGAGCGGGTAACTTGACAGCAGTGGCAAACTGCGGAATTCAGCCATCCGTGTTGTTCGCACTCGCTCCGTTAATTGCATCCAACTCAACAGCCGACAGCACTTTGGGTTCCATTGCGTACAAATTGTTCAACACAACCTTGACATCGGGAAATACAAAATACGAATGTCAGGAGAGCCAATTCGATAATTAAAAGAACGATTGCCAATTAGAGCAACGATTAAGGATGTAACAGGGGATTGTTTCTAATTTCCGATAAACATTCTTCTAAAGACAAACCATGCAGAATTTCCCACCATTGCCCCGTATGTCTCATGTAGGCGACATTAAAACAATCTGGCCCAACATATTCTAGGCGGGCGGAGCGAGACTCAAAAGACGGGGAAATCGCCCTCGGACTCGGACAATTATAAGTTGAGCAGAAGTAAAAATAGTTGCGATACCACTTGCCAAAGATATCCGTTCGATAGTTGAAATCATGGTCTGTGGGTGGAGAGTCGATATATTTGGGCTTAAATTCTGTTTGAATTAACTCATTACATTTTTGTTCGATTAATTGTTTCTCAGTATCAGGCACTGTAGGTTTAGACTGTTTGCCAGAAGAAGAAAGCCAGAGCTTTTTTGCTTTTTTTGCCATTGAATTTGTTTTCCTGATTATCTAGGTAGAATTGAAAGGACAAAATCGATCGTTCGACCTACTGTGAAGGTAGTGGCTGCTTGCAACAACCTTTGTTGGGCTACTTATCAAGGCGGCGCGAGCCTCCAAGTAATGCGAGCCGCTTTTGTCAAACGGCGGAATCTATGCCTTGATTGGGTGCGGTGCGGATGATTTGTAGCAAGCACGCTCTCGTATTGATAATACTTAATTTTCCCCGCGAAACTGCCTTACTCAAAACTTTTGGCTCCATCCCATACAAATCCCGTAGCACAACCTTGACGTTAGGAAACGCAAAATACGAACGTCCGTTGCCCAATGCGGTGATTAAACACTTTCTAACCCAGATACCACAACTACGAGCGTATCACACTGCGCCTCTTGTTCTGCCCAGCTATGGATTTGGTGCTGGGCTCCGTGTCGCAATCCACTCTCTTTTTTTGGCTCTAAATCTTCTTTAAGGTGAGCGGAATACAACGAGGGTTCTAACCCTACATTATGCCCCGCTCGCCTTAAACACAACGCAAAAATCACGGTTTGAGAGTGTCGATCGCTTCGAGCGAACAATGACTGATTTTGTTGATTTGGTGGGACAAGCAGCTCGAACAATCCTTTAACTCAATTACGGGACGGGTTTGCAAAGCTCGTACATTCGCCTAGGTTGACTGATTGGCAGCAAAATCTGATTGCTCGCGATTGAGTACGTCCAACTCAATCTCGCTCAGCACTTTGGGTTTCATTTCATATAAATCATTCAAAATAGGTTTGACATCAGGAAACACAAAATACTCCGTCAGTTTCCCGATGCGGTAATTAAAGGGTTGATATTGGTGTTTGAAGTACAGTTCCACATTCCCCCAGCGTTCCCACAGCCCCAGCAAGTTGACGGTCACATCCGAGTAATGCGTTCTCACATCCCGCTGCACTTCGGCGATGCGTTCTTCAATCGGGCGAGTAGTAATGCCAATTTTGTAGAACGTTTGACCGTCCCCTTTGGGTAGAGTCGAGGGAGGCTATTATGTCTCGCCCCTCTCTTTTAATTAGAGTCGATGCCTGTGTTACCACGGGACACTTCTCCTTCAGAACGCGGACGTGCAGCTTTCACTGCATCCGGCTCCTAGTCTGACACCTAATAAGTCGGGTTTAACCC
>NZ_JAUBVE010000180.1:0-2005 GCF_036705715.1 Microcoleus sp. AT3-D2
TCTGATTTTTCGCTCATCTGACTACACTACCATATTTCTCCGCTCTGAATGAACTATTTTTCACCTGAATCCTTACGGTCAGCCCTATCATGCCAAGGATATCCAAAGCGCAATTACAGCCATTCAAAAAGGCGCAGTAATTAGTGGGATTCTGGGATTGGAGAATTGCGAACAGACAGAGGTCGTAGATACTGAATGCCACAGGGCTTTGCAAGATCTTCAGACCCACGGACTATTGAATACGCTTAAGAATTACAGTGAGAGAGGTCTTTTGAATGAAACCGTTTCAGCATGATTTGGTGGTGCTTTTCGATCATGACGGAACAGTCGTTGATAGTGAAACCATAGCACTTAAGAGCGCATGGAGGCTGACAAATGAAGTGGCTCGTGAGTTCCCTGGCGCTCAATACTATGAGCTTGAAGACTTTGTTAAAAGCTTCGCCGGGAAACCCTACAGGGAAATACTCAAAAATCTCTACCCAGATTCATTAACCAGTCTTAATGAGCGCGATATTGACAGGCTAGTGGCTGAAGAAGAAAAGAGAGCGATCGAACGGCTTACTATAGAGGCAAAAGCGACGGTCGGAACGCCCCAAGTGCTGTCTTCCCTCCGCGACGACGGAGTTGAATATGCACTTGTAAGTAACAGCAGCTTACAGCGGCTGAGTGCTTGCCTTAGTTCTGCAGCCCTGACCGACTATTTCCCCAGCGAGCAGATATTTAGCGCTCACGACTCTCTCCCGGTTCCGCGCCCCAAGCCGCTTCCTGACATCTACCTATATGCAGTGAAGTGTCTGGGTGCAGAAGTTTCCTATTGCGTGGCAATTGAAGATTCTATCAGTGGGGTAAGGTCTGCCGTTGCCGCTGGAATTGGGCAGATTATCGGTTATGTAGGGGGAACTCATATAAGCGAGGATGAACGAAGCAGCCGTGCAGATGCTCTTGTGTCGGCTGGTGTCCACCAAGTTATTGAGCGGATGCACGATCTTATGGGCTTATTATCACCAACCCCAGTCTAAAGACACGCGGCATCAGGCGATGCTTGATGCCCTTAGTTACGATGGTGAAAAATGGCGTTGCTGAATATCAAGAATTCTGGGCCATCGAATGCTTCACTTTATCAATCCAACCTTGGCTCAGACTCAATACCTGCGAATAAGACAAGTCCGTATCTAACACCAAATCAAACACAAACGGCTTAACTAAACGGGGAAACCATCGATGAAATAGCCTTCCTATCGTCAACCGCAAGAAAAACTCAACCAGCAACAACTTAGTGCGAGGAAACGAATAATTTGATAACTCTTGCAAGGCATGGGCATCCGGGACTCGCTGCTGTGAAAACTGCGGCAAAACCTTCCCCCAATCATCCCCATACTGCTCCAATAATTGTCCCAAAATCAGCACATCTTCTAACGAAGAATTACACCCCTGCCCAATCGAGGGAGACACCGCATGAGCAGCATCGCCAATCAGCAACACACTATCGCCCTCATGAAAGCGATCGCAGCGTACCGTTAGCACCTTTGCTACTGGACGCTTCAACAACGCTTCCGCTTCTTCCCACGACATCAACTGACCAAACAGCGGGAAATTTTCCTCAAAAAATGCCTTGACTTCTTCTTTCGTGAATAATCCTTCTAGGGGATTAGTCTGTGCATCAAAAATAATCACGCCATTCAACTGGTCTTCTGGCTGGGGTACCATCAGCATCCGGGTTTTATTATTCAGATTCCATGCATGGATTTTATTCGGTTCTAACTCCACTCCTGCACTCGGATTGAGCCGACTTAAAAACACGGATTTATAGGCATCTGGAACATAGCTTTGGGAACACGGCAAGCCTGCATTCTCGACTAAATAGTCTCGAATTTGCGATCGCGCCCCATCAGCACCCACCAGTAGATCGTAGTGAACGGTAAAGCTATCTCGGGTGCATCTCACTTTGGCGAATGTGTCAAAAAAGAGTTAAAATGAAAAAGCTAGTAAAATCGTTAAATAAATA
>NZ_JAUBVE010000181.1:0-1971 GCF_036705715.1 Microcoleus sp. AT3-D2
TTCAGCCTAAAAGCGTTTGGCTTCCAAGTTTTCACAACTGATAAAGAAATCCGACCGACATCTGCGGAATGTGGGTTGTAAGACCAACTCTTACAAATTACCACTCACCTATTCCCACTTACAAATTTACTCAATATTAATTTGATTGGGAGGCTTGGGTTGATTCGGTTTGTCATCCTTCAAAGTTTTACGCCCAGAACTAGCGTAATCCTTATAAAAATCCACAAACATCCTTGTCAACTGCTGCAAAGAAAGTTGTTCCCCATTAATTTGAGCTTTCATATAAGCTTTAAGCACTTCAATGTAAGCCAAACCGAGGGCAAGCGTGAGAGTTGCTGCCGTTGCACCGGAGATAGCACCGCCGACAACAGTACCCGCACCAGGAATCATTTTAATCAAATTAGTAACAATACTTCTGCCAACAGCAGTAACCCCGCCAGCGCCGCTAATAGCAGACAGCATCGCCGAAATAAACCCCTTATCAAAGGGCATTCCAAAAATCACAGTAATATTAGCAATCATTGCCGTTTGCATCGTCATCAATATCGGCGCATCTGCAAACGGTACAGGAGTCGCGCCGACAATGGCAGAACCTGCAACATAAGCACTTAGATACTTAAATGCCATATCAGATTTGAGCGCAATATTGGCAATTTGTTCTTTGACAAAAGCTTTTTTAGCTACTTCCGGCAGTAGTTGAAAAGTTGCATTTACCAACTTATCTAAACCGTGAGATTTTACTGTATAATCCTCATCTATTTCTTCCGGCTCAGCCATGACGGGGATGATTTGACTGACTGGTAAATTCATGTGTTCCAGTTGCTTGAAAAACTCGCTCGGCTTTTTAGATGTCGTCTGAGTCAGCACTAAAATCACTGGTACATCTTTAACTTCCATTTCTTTTAGCCAGCTTTCCTCCACAGATTCTATTCTATTGGCGCTGTGATTGATGCAGTACCAGATGACGTGAATGTGTTCTTTTGGGTGCAGGAGTCTTTGGTCTTCAATCAGTTTAGCAACGTTTAATTGAATAATTTTAATTTGTTCGGCGTTGAGTTCGAGTCCGGGAGTATCGTAGACTGTAATTGGGCAATTCGGTTTGGTATATTGGCGAATGCCTTGAGTGATGGGGCGACCGACTCCGGTTTCTGCTAAGCGTTGGCGAAAAACGGAATTTATTAGGGTACTTTTGCCGACGCCGGTTTTGCCGATGACTAAAACATTGCACTGTCCCACTTGGTTTTCTGCGTCTTTGAAGGCGTAGTAACTTCTATTTAAAAGCTCGTCTAAGGAAAAGTCGTCTGACATGATGGTTTGCTCCGATAAGGGTGGATATTAAATCTGGATTAAACACCACCGAATTGAATTCGGAGGCTCTACAAACGAAGGATTAAACACCACCGAATTGAATTCGGAGGCTCTACAAACGAAGTCCGCCTACGCGGACTGGGGGAGTCTTAAAGATATTGTAGCAATTTAGTTTGATGTTTAAGCTAGCAATCGATCGACATCGATGCTAAAACCGATCAGGATTTGTTGGCTGCTGGCGGTTTCGCCCGATCGAAATGTCAATATTTGATTTTGAGTCATCACGAATATTAAATGACTTTCGGGAAAAACTAACCAGACTTCCTGACAGCTAGATTCTAAATATTCCTGTGCTTTGAGAAAGACATCTTCAGCTATATCGGTGGGTGAAACTATTTCGGCAATTAACGGAAAACTTTGGGGTAAAGTGGCAAGATTGCCAAACTGTGCAACTAATTCGGGTGTGAGATAGGCGACATCGGGGCGGCGAATTTGTCGGTTGGTGCAGCAAGGTGGTGAAATATAAACTTCACCTCCCTGTTTGCTGGAAATCATGTAATTTGCCCAAGCACAACCCAGGCTTGATTAGACCTCCTGCGAAAGTATCAAGCGATTGCCTGTTGTGATGATAAATACAGCTCATAATTGTAAATTCCTGCAATT
>NZ_JAUBVE010000182.1:0-1924 GCF_036705715.1 Microcoleus sp. AT3-D2
TCATTCTCTCCTGGCGCGGTGGCTCTAGTTCTTCTTTTGCCACCGTTCTCATCTTTGGTTAGTCTAAACTACAGTGATTTAGACAGGCGTTTGCCTCAATTAAAGTATTGGATTTGCAGCGGAGAAACTCTGCCGCTGGAACTTTGCCAGCAATTTCGAGAGCAGATGCCCCAGCGGGTATTAATCAATCTTTATGGATCTTCTGAAGTAGCTGCGGACGTGACGTGGTACGATGCAACTCACTGTGTCGAGAAAGTTCCAATCGGTCGCCCGATCGCCAACACGCAAATTTACCTGCTCGATCGCAATTTGCAACCCGTTCCCATAGGAATTCCCGGCGAGATTTACGTCGGCGGCGATGGATTGGCACAGGGCTACTTAAACCGCCCCAACTTAACCTCGGAGAAATTCATTTCTAACCCGTTTGGGCAACAAAAATTAGATTTTCTCGGTAATTCTCATCAAAAAGTTTTGTTCAAAACAGGCGATATCGGTTGTTACCTGCCGGATGGTAATATAGAATTTCTGGGCCGTAGCGATTTCCAAGTAAAAATTCGCGGTTTCCGCATCGAACTCGGAGAAATAGAGGCAGCACTTTCTCAACATTCTTCTGTGTCCACCGCTGCTGTTTTGCTTCAGGAAAATGCACCGGGCAGTCAACGCCTAGTCGCTTACTTAGGGCTTGCTGAATATATCGATCGCACTTGACGTGGCATAGGTTAAGAAGTGGTGCGATCGAGAGTCAGGTGCAAAAAAAACAGGTAAAATAGATCAAAACCCGTGCATCACCATCTGCGATCGTGTACAAGAAAGCTGAGCTTGCTCTCCTCCCAGCCTTAGACTTTGAACTAGCCAACGGTTCTAAATTGTCAGCCGACAACCGTTGGGTAAAAATGGCCCAAATAATCCCGTGGTCTGAATTTGAAACAGAATATGCCCAAAACTTCCCCACAGAAAAAGGGGCACTAGCCAAATCGTTTAGAATGGCCTTGGGGGCATTAATTATTAAAGAAAAATTAGGAATTAGTGATCGCGAAACGGTAGAACAGATCCGGGAAAACCCCTATCTACAATACTTTATCGGTCAATCAAGCTACAGCAATGAACTCGCATTTGACCCATCACTCTTAGTACACTTTCGGCAACGAATCAGTCCGAACCTCATTAATCAAGTCAACGAACGCATGGTCGCAAAAATGCGATAAATCAAGCCAGTCAAACCCGAAAAAAAAAAAGGATTCGGACGCCAAAAATGAGTCATCCAATCGTGGTAAGTTGATCGTAGATGCAACCTGCGCTCCAGCCGACATTAGTTATCCGACCGACTTAGGACTATTAAACAAAGCTAGAGTTCATACAGAAAAAATCATAGACATCCTGTATAAACAAATCAAAGAAAACAACCATAAAAAACCAAGAACCTACCGTAATCTAGCAAGAAAAGACTACTTAGCAGTAGCCAAATAAAGACGACCTACCAAAAATAAAAAAAGACAAGCAATTAAAAAACAACTTCAATATATCAAAAGAAACTTAGCTCATATTGAACAGCTAATCGATGCAGGTGCGACCCTAGAAAGTTTGAATAAACAGCAATATAAAACCTTGCTAGTCCTCACAGAAGTAACTCGCTAACAACAGTGGTTATTTAACAACAATAAACAGAGTATTGAGGATAGAATAGTAAGTTTAAGTCAACCCCACATTCGTCCCATTGTCAGAGGAAAAGCCGGAAAAAGCGTAGAGTTTGGAGCCAAACTATCAGCCAGTTGTTGTGAAGGATATGTGTTTTTAGACAGGATGAGCTGGGATAACTTTAACGAGTCAGGGGACTTAAAAGCACTCTTTAGAAGCATATCATAGGTTCACAGGATATTATCCAGAGTCCGTTCATGCCGATCGTATTTATCGAACAAGAGAAAAC
>NZ_JAUBVE010000183.1:0-1857 GCF_036705715.1 Microcoleus sp. AT3-D2
GCTAATTTAGGATGATTACATTTACGTCAAGGAGCTTAACTACACAGAGGCTTTGATTGTTTTCGGAGATGTCTATTGGTGAAGACCAACTACTAATTCGTTCATGTAGTAGGGGTAAGGCCCAACTTCCTTCTGCTTCGGGTATCCATGCAATGGTACTGTACCCCTGTCCAATAATTACGCCTTTGTGATATTCATGGGTTCTGTCTTGTAATGTTTTGGCATCTGGTCTGGCCCATGCAGTATGATCGATTGCTACTAAAACGTGTTCCGTTGAGGGTGCTTCCTCCTGTAATTGCTGGAGATACAGCAGCATCAGTTTTTTCCGCTCTGGTCTACAGTCTTGCAATGCCTCGTAGACGCTTGGCCATTGACGATGGAATAATGGATTGAGCGAAAATTCCGCCAAACAGGCTGCATTCGGAGTCGTCATCACTGCATCCATCAGCTCGAATGTCGCATCTTTTGCTTTTACTAATAACTCGTATGCTGCTTGACGGAATTCCTTTAATCGTTCACTGTTCATTTAGGGAGTGGATAGGTTTTCTTTTTCACCCTTATTCTCTCCCGGCGCGGTGGCTCTAGTTCTTCTGAAAGCCACCGTTCTCATCTTTATTTAGTCTAAACTACAGGCTATAAATAAACAGGATAAAATGCTATAAAGTTGTGTTGTCGTTACACAATAAGTAAATCATGAAAAATTAATCTTATCTAAACTTGAAATCTTCGCAATTTCAACGTAGATTTGGTATTAAAATTCAAACCTTAAAAGCCATGGTTAACGCCTTGGAAAATTTCAAGTCAGAAAATCAGAAAGACAGAAGAGGTCGTCGCACCATCCTAAGCTGTTGCACATTTAAACTGTGATACAAGAAATACCCTTATTTTTGATTTTGCGACCCCATTTAATTATTAATTCCCCTTCATTTAAGAGTCGATGCAATAAATACTCTAGCTCTTCAATAGATGTAAAAAGTCGATTGGTAATATATTCTTTTGCGGAATGCCATACTAATTCAATTAAGTTATATAGCAAGTCTATTTGAGTCGTGAATGTAGAACCACCTGAAACGTTTGTGATGATTGAATCCATTATTTACAAATCAAATGGTTTTGCTATAGTCGGGGCTATATTCGGGGAGAAATTCTAAATGGAGATTAGGCATTTCTATTTCAATTATTTTCAGGTACTCTTCTTTCTTGTGAAAACTAGCATTATCAAGGATAATCACTATTTTGGCTCCTTTTTCAGCAAATTCTGAGGCTTGATTACCTGCTGATACCAATTCACTATGAAGGTACACTAAAATATAGGTAAAAGTAGAGGAAATCGAATATGGCGAACAAACTTCAGGTACAAATCCAGGAAACGGTTGAGGAACTAGAGCATCGACTCGAACGGAGTGCGACCGCCGTAAATAAAGAAAAATTACTGGTATTATACTGGCTGGTCGGGTGCATCTCACTTTTGCAAATATATGAAAAAGGGCTAAAATGAAAAAGCTAGTAAAACTGTGAAAAAAGATGAGGTAAAAAAATGACACCCGAAGACCAACAACGCCTAAAAGCACACTAGACCTCTTGCAAAATAGTTTTGTACTATTATAGAAAGTTTAGACAATTTTTAAATCTAGCAGGCTGGGCAAGTTTAAGGAGATGCCAATCAACCCAATAATTCAAATTTTGACCTAAACTTGAGCAAACTTTTAAGGATAACACATATTTTTTTTGCAAGAGGTCTATTGCAAAGAAAATAAGCAATGGGTGTGGTTAGCAATGGATAGAGAGACCAGAGAAATTATTGGTGTTTATATTGGCGATCGTAGCGAAGAAGGAGCCAAACAATTATGGAATTCT
>NZ_JAUBVE010000184.1:0-1768 GCF_036705715.1 Microcoleus sp. AT3-D2
CAACTGGTCAACTATTTCCCTTTTCAGTGCTAATAACTCTGATTTTTCGCTCATCTGACTACACTACCATATTTCTCTGCTCTGAATGAACTATTTTTCACCTGAATCCTTACAATTAGACTTTCTAGATTGTCTGGGTCTCCCTTGACACACCAATAAGATACTTTGTTGACTGAGCAACCAAAAAAATCAGCAATTTTAGATGGTGTCTTGCCGTCATTGAGCAATAATAAAATTAGAATTCTTTGTCTAATATTTGCCTTTTCTTCCTCTCTTAAGGCTTTTTGGAGTTTCTCTATTTGTTGGGAATTGAGATGGTTTTTTGCTGGCATTTTTGTATAGATTGACTAAATTCATTTTTTATTATACCTATTTAAAGGCACAACAGCTTATCACCAACCTACTAAATTAGGGGGTATTACTTCACGAGTATCTCTTGAATACTGCTGTCACTTTTTTGAATAATTTCCCGCTCTTAGGTATCTCTATTAAGCTGGGGGGGTGAGAAAGAGGTCTACGAGATAGACTGTATAAGGGTTGCAGCCCGCATACCTTGTTTATAGAAGCGGCGTTTAGAAAGAGTTAACTTCATTAACTGTTCCACCTCCAAAGAATATTGTTTTAGATAATTAACCCACTTTTCTCCATCTAATCTAACACCAAATGTACTCCGTCTGCGATATTTTTTCTTGGGTTCTTTGCGACGACATACATATTTTTGAACCTGCTTTCTCTTCTGTTCAGTGCCTTGAAATATTGCTGAACTGTACGCAAGTGTCATGAGCAGAATCATGTTAATAAGTCGGTTTCCTTTTAGGCTAGTTCCTTCAAGATCGTAGCCTCCTATTTTACAGTCTCGGAACATTTCTTCAATACCCATCCGTTGCTTGTAAGCATCGATAGCTGCCGGCAATGAGCCTAAATCTGTGAGTATAAACCACGCTTCATCAACCTTCCATGCCCCGTAGTTATTTTTCCACTTACAAGCAACATCAAATCCAGTAGCAGGCTGAGTTTTTCTCACTCTTTTACCTTGAAAATATCAAGAGGTTTAAGAGTATTATTCCTAATTCATCTAGCCGTTGCCAAACTAAATGTTCCGTTTCGATACAATGATTTTTTTTTAGTCTTAAACAAAAAGATACACCCTTTTCCCTGAGCCAGTTTGCCAAATCGACAGAACAAAATTCATGGTCTCCTAAAACAATGACTTTATATTCGGAAAATAATGGTAAAACTTGCTGTAAATTGGTTGTTTGTGACTCAAAGTTACTGTTTATCCATTTTGGTAACAGTGACCAGTATAATGGAATTGCTCTTCGCTCCCAGATCAGGCTAACCATAAAGAGATTAATGCGGCCCCATTGACTGCGGTCGATTGATATTGATAAAGTTTGACCAACACGGCAATAAGTAATCAACCAATAAGTAATTAATGGGAACCAAATTAGTGAAATAGTTAAGTGAGGCAAATCGAGAAACCTTTGTAGTTTTCTACGCCAACTTTCTGTTGTAATTGGATAGGGAAATACCCAGGAGAGCCGTTCTAATCTCACTTGTTTTTCTGATTGTATCAAGGGTAACAAGATTTCAATCAGTTTAAATTGAGCTGAACTTAGTTGTTTTTTTAAATGAATGAGGTAGAATGTTGGTATCATTATTTTTGAGATAGGCAAGCGTGTAACAATTATGAGGGTGCATCTCAGTTTGGCAAATACATCAAATTGAAAGTTGACCGTTGAGATAAGCACAGCGAAGAGCAAGGATA
>NZ_JAUBVE010000010.1:0-121068 GCF_036705715.1 Microcoleus sp. AT3-D2
AAACTTATATTTAACCGAGCTTTCAGATATCGATCGCACTTGTTCTTTGCGGGCGATCGATTATTCAGCAAGCCCTACTTAGTTGCTAACCCAGGGTTCAGAAATCAGTACCCAGAACTTATTCCCGAACTGCGTTCATTCTTGAAGCACAAACTGCCCGATTACATGCTGCCTTCAGCTTTTGTGCTATTAGATGCGCTGCCATTAACGCCCAACGGAAAAATTGACCGCCTCGCCTTATCTCAAAGGTGCGATTACGTTTCTGATGAAACAGCCTTCACTGATCCACAAACGCCCACTGAGGAAAAAATTGCTGAGATTTGGACTGCTCTTTTAGGGCTAGAAAAAGTAGGAACTAACCAAAACTTTTTTGACCTCGGCGGTCACTCTCTGATGGCAACACAGTTAATATCGCGAGTGCGATCGTGCTTTGGGATAGAGTTAGCGATGTGCGATTTTTTTGCCGATCCCACCATTCAGAATTTAGCTGAACTGGTCGAGGAAGAAATTCTGGCAAACGCCGATTCTAACCAGATAGATGAATTGCTGGACATCTTAGAAAAAGAGGAAGCACAAACTATGATGCTGACTGAGTAAATAGCGCGTTTGTAAAAAAGCATAAAAAGCCCTATACTCTTAAAGCTTTGCTTGGGGATAGGAAAGCAAAAAATCCCATTAGAAAGGATGGATTCGGTATGAGTAAACTAACAGTAAAAGCCAAAACCTCTCAAGATGTAATGGAGCCATTAAAAGCCTCTGTGACCCCACTTGAAGAAAAGTTAATGGAGCTATTCAGTGCCTCAGAAAAGTCATTTTTGGCAGAAGAAGCAATGGAGGAGCGAATTTCTGCCCTAGTTCAAGACTTTTTGTACGCAAAAACCGCTAGTACAGATATTGACTTAGAGTTAATTATTCAGCAGTTTATGGAAAACAAAATTCCCGCCCTTCCTACAGATGTTGGGAATTATATCAATGATTTGACCCAAACCCTCGTTGCCTATTCCATTCACACATCTTGCCCCCGATATATCGGTCATATGACGAGCGCACTTCCCTATTTTGTGCGGCCGATCGCGAAGCTTGTAACCGCGATGAATCAAAATTTAGTCAAGATGGAAACGGCCAAAGTTTTAAGCCCCTGTGAGCGCCAGACTTTGGCAATGATGCACCGATTAATTTACGATTTTTCTGAGGATTTTTATAACCAGCACATTCAAAAAAGTGATAGCACGCTCGGTATCATGGTAACGGGCGGCACCCTAGCTAATATCACAGCCCTGTGGTGCGCTCGCAACGCTTCTTTAGGGCCAAAAAATAACTTTGGTGGCATTGAAAAAGAAGGCTTGTACGCAGCTTTAGAGTTTTACGGCTACAAGGGAATGGTGATAATCGGCTCCAATTTGATGCACTATTCTTTTGAAAAAGCTGCCGGTTTATTAGGCATTGGCGATCGCAATCTCCTAAAAGTCCCCACCGATGCCAATCACCGCATGGATTTGGCAGCGCTGCGCCAAACTGTAGCCGAATGTCGCGATCGCAACCTGCACATTCTGGCAATTATCGGTATTGCAGGCAGCACCGATTCGGGAAGTATCGATCCGCTTCCAGAAATAGCCGCGATCGCGCAATCCGCAAACGCTCACTTTCACGTCGATGCCGCTTGGGGCGGCCCCGTGCTTTTTTCCGAACGTCACCGGCACAAATTCGCAGGCATTGAACTAGCAGATTCCGTCACCATAGATGGACACAAACAAATGTATTTGCCAATGGGAATCGGTCTGGTTTTATTCCGCAATCCCCAAACCGCCAAAGTTATTGAAAAACACGCACCCTACACGGTGCGAAAAGACTCCATCGATCTAGGCAAGCGCTCTCTCGAAGGCTCTCGACCAGGTGCGAGTTTGTTCTTGCAAGCCGCCTTGAATATCATCGGCCATCAAGGCTATGAGTTTTTGATAGATGCAGGCATCCATAAAACGCAGCACTTGGCCAATTTAATTCGGGAAAATCCCGAATTTGAATTGCTGCTCGAACCAGAAATTAATATTCTTTTATACCGCTACATACCAGAAACATTTAGGGAAAAAGCAGCCAAAAAACAACTAACCGAAGCAGACAACCACTTCATTAATCAATTTAACGAGCGCCTTCAGGAGGCCCAGCGGCGAGCCGGTCACACCTTCGTATCGCGAACAACCCTGCAAAACACCTGTTATGGCAAAACCATTCCCATTGTTGCTTTTCGAGTCGTCCTTGCCAACCCCCTCACCACTGAAGCAGATATCAATGTTGTTTTAAACGACCAGCTAAACATAGCAGCAAAGCTTTCCTTAACTATCACAAACAGCGACCACTGCGAGGAGGTGAATTATGATGTCTACTAATCGTTCAGAACGACTGAAAAACCTCTCGCCCCAGAAGCGAGCGCTCCTCCTCAAAGCATTGGGCAAAGAGGCCGCACAGGCTGAGCAATCTAAGCGTATTCCCAGGCGATCGCAGCAAAATTCGGCTCCCCTTTCTTTTGCCCAGCAACGGCTGTGGTTTCTCGATCGATTGTCTCCCGAAAACCCTGCCTACAACCTTCCTGCTGCTGTGCGTTTGCAAGGGCAATTGAATTTGTCAGCACTGCAACAAACACTCAATGAAATTGTCAGGCGTCACGAAGTTTTACGGACTGCTTTTGCAGAAGTAGACGGGGAACCTGTCCAACAGATTTCTCCTTCCTTGGATTTCGCTTTGTCGGTAGTAAACTTGCAACATTTACCAGAAACTGAGCAGCAAGCTGAAATTGAGCAGCGTACTCTTGAAGAAGCCCAACGCCCCTTTGACTTAACGCGATCGCCCTTACTGCGGGGCACTCTCCTGCAACTTAGTCCGGCAGAATATGTGTTGCTGCTGACGATACACCACATTATTTCTGATGGTTGGTCTATGGGCGTGTTGGTGCGAGAAGTAGCCGCACTTTATGAAGCTTTTTCCACTGACAAACCCTCTGGGCTGCCTGAACTTGCCGTGCAGTATGCCGACTTCGCCAGTTGGCAGAGGCAGCATTTCCAGGGAGAGAAATTAGAAAAACAGCTCGCTTATTGGAAACAGCAATTGGGAGGCGGTTTAGCTGTCCTGTCAACAGATAGGCAGCGCTCTCCCGTGCAAACTTTCCGAGGATCGCAGCAATCTTTTGTGATTTCTGCTTTTTTAGCTGAAAGGCTGAAAACGCTCGCCCAGCAACAAGATGTCACCCTATTTATGACGTTGTTGGCAGCATTTCAATCCTTGCTATACTGCCACATAAAGCAGGATAACGTCGCTATTGGCTCTCCCATTGCCAATCGCAACCGCCTTGAATTAGAGGAACTAATTGGATTTTTTGTCAATATTTTAGTGCTGCGAATTGACACCGCAGGTAATCCAACTTTCCGCGAACTACTCGGTCGAACACGCGAGGCAGCTTTAGGAGCTTACGCTCACCCCGATGTCCCTTTTGAAAAGCTCGTCGTGGAATTGCAGCCGGAGCGAAATCTCAGCTATAACCCGCTGTTTCAAGTGTGGTTTGTACTCCAGAATGCACCCAGGCCACCCCTGGAGTTAGCTGGTTTGACCTTGAGCATTCTGGAATTCGATGTCGGTATGTCGAGACACGACTTAAGCCTCACTCTCTGGGAGGTTTCAGAAGGAATTCAAGGCTTATTTGAGTACAAAACAGACTTATTTGAGGCGGCGACTGTTGCCCGAATCGTAAGAGGTTTTCAAATCCTCCTCAACCAGGTAGTCATCCAGCCAGATATCAGGATCGACGACTTGGCCGAAATTCTTGCCGAAGCAGAAAGGCAGCACCAAACCGAGCAGCAAAAACAAATTCATCTTTCGGGAATTCAAAAATTAAAAATGGCTAAACGCAAAGTTATGAAAAGTTGAAAATGATGGCTCATATCAATTCCGGTTGCATTGGAATGATTAAACCGCAGAGTACGCAGAGAACGCAGAGGAAGAGAACAGAGAGATGAATAGTTCCGATGCTAACGGATTTGATATCAATCTCTCAGGTTTTTTCGGGAAAAAGAGATAAATTTTTCACCAAACTAAAAACTATGACAAATACAGAAACAAAGAATCTCAATTCCCAAAAGTTAGGATTGGTTAGGCGAAAAGCCGTCAGCCTGTCCTCACAGGAATTAGTCAAAACCGCCTACCTCCAGCCCGAAAACCTTCTACCTCTAGTTGTTCAGCCAACAGTAGAAAAATTAAATCTCGCAGGTTGGGCTGCGAACAATTGCTCATCAATTGAAACGCAGTTATGGAAGCACGGAGGAATACTTTTTCGAGGCTTTGAAGTTGGCGGGGTGAGCAGTCTGGGGCGGGGCAATCTCAACCACCCCGAATTAACCGCAGAAAAATTTATTCCGAACCCATTCGTTGCGCCTGAAGCACATCTTTATAAAACGGGTGATTTGGCTCGTTATTTGCCAGACGGAAACATCGAATTCATCGGGCGAATTGACAGTCAAGTAAAAATCCGGGGCTTCCGCATTGAATTGGGAGAAATTGAGGCAGCGTTAGGGCAGCATCCAGATATCGCGCAGGCTGTAGTGGTGGCGCGGGAAGATGCGCCTGGTGAAAAGCGCCTCGTGGCTTATTTTGTTTCTCATCAGAAACAAGCACCAATCAGCAGCGAAATTCGCCGTTTTTTAGCGACAAAATTGCCTGAGTACATGGTGCCTTGGGCTTTTGTAACGCTCAAAAGTTTGCCTTTAACTCCTAACGGAAAGGTAGACCGGCGATCGCTCCCAGAACCAGACAGTGCCAGAGCGAAATTAGAAGGAACTTTCGCGGCACCTCGCACGCCTGCCGAGGAAACTATCGCCCAGATTTGGGGGCAACTGCTAGAGGTAGAAAAAGTAGGAATTTATGATAACTTTTTCGAGTTAGGCGGAGATTCGATATCAAGCATTCGCATCGTCGCTAAAATCAATCAATCCGGCTTGCGCGTAACGCCCAAACAACTGTTTGAGTGTCCCACTGTGGCGGAGCTGGCAGCCGTTGCCAGCACAATTGAAACGACTGAAAAACTGCTGCCTATTCTCCCCATACAGCAGGAGTTTTTAGAAGAAAAAATTTCCGGGAAATGCCAGAGCTTTTTATTTAAAACAGACTCGGCAATCGCTCCTGAACTATGGCAGCAAGCGGTGCAAAAATTGCTCGATCGCCACGACATTCTTCGCCTGCGATTTCTCCATACAGAATCGGGTTGGCAGCAAATGTACGGTAGTTTAGATGAAATTCAAACAGAACCTTTCTCATACATCGATTTATCGGCGTTGCCCGTGAGCGAAGGAGAAATTACTTTAGAAAAAACGGCAGCCGAGCTGAAAGAAAGTTTGAATCCAGCCGAGGGAATTCTCTGGCGAGTGGCTTTGTTTAACCAGGGAAACGATCGACCTAATAGCCTGCTATTAACGATTCATCAACTGGTGGCAGATAGCGTTTCCTGGCAAATTTTGCTAGAGGAACTTTCTGCGGCGATCGCGCAGCTAATTCAGGGGCAATCCGTAGAATTACCGCCCGCAACAGCAACTTTTAAACGGTGGTCAGAATTTCTGCAAGAGTACGCCAAATCGCCACAAATTCAGCAAGAGCGAGATTACTGGCTTGCTGCGCGTCAAGAAGTCTCGAAACTGCCTGTTGATTTTCCAAGCAACGATCGGGAAAACGCTGTATTAGTTTTGCTCGATGTTGAAGAAACTCGCACTTTACTGCAAAAAGTGCCAGCAGCTTATGGAACCCAAACGAGCGAAGTATTGCTGACTGCATTGGTGCAAACTTTTAATCAATGGACGAAAACGGATTCCTTGCTGGTGGATTTGGAGGCTTCGGGGCGAGAAGTTTTTGCCAAAGATATCGATTTGTCGCGCACGATCGGCTGCTTTGCGGCGATTTTTCCGGTGCAGCTCATTCTCAAGGGCATCTCTGGGCCTGGGGAAGCTTTGAAGGCGATTAAAGAGCAGGTGCGGGGCGTACCCAATCGAGGCGCTGGCTTTGGGGTACTGCGCTATTTGGGCGATCGCGCAGAAGTAGCGGCGCACCTGCAAGCCTTGGATCGATCGCAGGTTAAATTTAACTACCGCGAGCAATTAGATCCGATTTTGCCTCAATCTTTTGCGTTTGAGCTAGTTGAAAGCGCCAGCAGCAGCCTGCCAGGAAATCGGCGCTATCCGATCGAAATTGACTCCGGCGTGCGAGAAAATAGGCTGCAACTAGAGTGGAGGTATAGCGAAGCAGCCTACCGGCGAACCACCATCGAAAAACTAGCTAAAGATTTTGTGGATAATTTGCGATCGCTTGCTGCCCACTGTCAGTCTGCCGAAACAGGAACCTACACGCCTTCTGACTTCCCAAAAGCCAATTTGAGTCAAAAAGACCTCGATCGCTTCTTAGCGAAAATCAACCAACGGAGGTAAAAATTCATGCAAGTAGAAAACATTGAGGATATTTACGAACTTTCGCCGATTCAGAAAGGCATTCTCTTTCATAGCTTATTCGCTCCGGAATTGGGACTGTATTTTTTCCAAATGCCCTTTTTGTTGCGGGGAAATCTCAACGTTGACGCTTTCTCTAGCGCTTGGGAGCAAGTAGCGAACCGGCACGCGAGTTTGCGGACAGGCTTTTTCTGGCAAGATATCAACAAACCGTTACAAGTTGTATATCAGCAAGTAACTGTTCCCTTAGAGCAATTCGACTGGCGGGGGCTAAATTCTGCGGAACAGGAGGAGCAATTAAATACTTTTCTGGAGCGCGATCGCGCCCGCTTGTTCGACCTTTCCCAAGAGTGTTTGATGCGCCTGACTTTGTTTCGCCTCGCTGACAACTGTTACCAATTTATTTGGAGTAGACATTTTATGGCGATGGATGGGTGGTCAATCCCCACAATACTCGCGGAAGTGCTTCAAATTTACAAGGCGATTTGTGAGGGGAAAAAGGTAGATTTAGCACCCAGCATTCTCTACCGAGAGTACATCGAATGGTTGCAAAAACAAGACGTAGCGAAAGCCCAGACGTACTGGCGGCAGGCGATCGGAGAATTGCGATCGCCTACTTCCCTCACCAATCTAGATGCTAGCAGCGCCTTCAATTCCGAGGAAAAATACGACGAACAGAGAATCTATTTATCGCCAGAAACTACAGCAGCGCTGCAATCTTTTTCGCGGCAGCACCAGCTTACATTGAGTACGATATTTCAGGGAGCATGGGCGATGCTGCTCAGTTACTACAGCGGCGATCGCAAAGTCGTATACGGATGTACGGTGGCGGGACGCCCAGTAGAATTACTACAAGACGAGCCGCTAATTGGGCTATTTGTTAACAGCTTGCCCGTATGGATCGAGGTAGATTCTGACCAATCTCTGCTAGTTTGGCTGAGGCAGCTTCAAGAACATTTACTGGAAATGCGTCAGTACGAGTGGAGTCCGCTAGTTGATATTCAAGGGTGGAGTCAAGTGCCGCGAAGCAAGCCTTTGTTCGAGAGTATCTTGGTGTATGAAAACGCGCCTGTGGATTCACTCTTGGAAAAATGGGAAGGCAATCTAGAAGTCTCGAACTCGACGATTTTCTCCAATGCGCCGAATTTTTACAAGACTAACTATCCCCTGACTGTTGCCGTGTATCCGGATCTCAAGTTCTGCATCGGCATCAATTACGATTTCCGCCGCTTCGAGCTCGCCACAATTACTCACATTCTGGAGGATTTCGAGAGATTGATTCAGGGCATCTTGGCGCAACCAAAGGCGCTCCTGAAGGAGTTGCTGTTGCCGATCGATCGCGAGTATCCCATGACGTTAAGCCTGGAAAGAGAAGTAACGTTTAGTTTTGAATTGTCCGCCGCGTAACTAACAAATTAACTAGAGTGAGAAAGTTGCCATGCATCGCATCGCCCTACAAAAGCCAAGTCAGCAAGCAAATATTTTTGAAATTCGCGAGTCTAATGTCAGAAGCTATTGCAGAAATTTCCCTGATATATTCCATCGGGCAAAAGATTCTATCATATATTCCGAAACAGGAGCGGAATATATCGATTTTTTAGCAGGGGCAGGGGCGCTGAATTACGGACACAACAATGACTATATCAAGCATAAAGTAATAGCGTATCTGGAATCGGACGCGATCGCGCACGGATTAGATATGCACACCTCAGCCAAAAAAGAATTTTTAGAAAAATTCTTTTCGTCTGTCTTAGAACCGAAAAAGCTGGATTATAAAGTTCAGTTTTGCGGCCCAACGGGAACGAATGCCGTTGAAGCGGCTTTGAAATTAGCCAGAAAAATCAAGAAAAAACCGGGCATTTTCTCATTCATGGGAGCCTATCACGGCATGACGTTAGGCAGTTTAGCTGCGACTGGCAATATTGCCGCGAGAGCGGGGGCAGGCGTAACCTCAAATAATGTAACTTTTATGCCCTATCCCTATGGATTCATGGAAAGTTTTAACACTATCGGTTATATCGAAGCAGTCCTAAATGATGTCAATTCTGGAATCGAAAAACCAGCGGCAATTATTTTTGAAACGGTGCAAGCTGAAGGGGGAGTAATTGTCGCGCCCGTCGAGTGGATGCAACAACTCAGAGACTTGTGCGATCGCCACGACATTTTATTAATTTGCGACGACATTCAAGTTGGTTGCGGGCGGACAGGGCCATTCTTCTCATTTGAAAGAGCTAATATCGTTCCCGATATGGTAATCCTCTCCAAATCGATCAGCGGTTATGGATTTCCGATGTCGCTTTTGTTGATTAAACCTGAGTTGGATATTTGGGAACCGGGCGAACATACAGGTACATTTCGGGGAAATCAACTCGCTTTCGTAGGAGCTGCCGCTGCTCTAGAGTATCGAGAAAATATCCGCCTTGAACCCGAAGTACAAGTGAAAGAGTTTTTGTTAAAAAAATTCCTCGCCGAAGAAATCGCCCCCATCAGCGAAAAAATAGATATCCGAGGAATTGGTTTAATTTGGGGCATTGATTTGGTAAATTTTGGCGGTGCCAGTTTTGCTAAAAAGGTCACTTCGCGGTGTTTCGAGTTGGGATTAATCGTCGAAAGAGTTGGGAGAAATGATACCGCGATCAAAATATTGCCCCCGCTAACTATAGAATGGCCGATTTTGAAAAAAGGCGGCCTGATTCTCAAACAAGCCTTGTCCGATTGCTTTAATTCCTAATTGCCCTAACTTTTTCCAATTTTTTTTAATAATGTGAGGAGACGATCGATGATAGCCGTAGTTAATCAAATCAGGCCGCTTACCCCCATTTCTGATAACTTGTTGTCTCAAAAAATTTATTGGTTAAACAAGCTATCCGGGGAACTGCCGGAGACAACTTTGATAGCCGATTATGTAAGACCTGTGCTAGATAGCGGCAAAGAGCGAGAGGTAGCATTTGAACTGTCGAGCGAACTTTCTGAAGCGATTTTTAAGTTGGCGAAAAAATCCGATTTGTCAATTTATCTAATTCTGCTCGCTACCGCTAAAATACTGCTCCACAAATATACGAGCAATAGGGATGTTATTGTTGGCTCGCCGATTTATAACCCAGAAAAAAGCGATCGCTTAATTAATCGAGTGGTTCCGCTGCGCTCCACTGTAACTCCTCAATTGACTTTTAAAGAGTTTCTGCTGCAAGTCAAAGATACTGCGATCGCGGCCTACAGCCACCAAAATTATCCGTTTGCTGAATTAGTGCGGTTGTTAAAACTTTCCGAAACTCAGAGCCGCTGTCCAATTTTTGACGTAGCCGTCTTATGGGAAAACATTCACTCTGCAAGCGATCTCGCGGAACTCGGCAATGATTTAACAATTGCTTTGAAAGTCGATGGCAATCGGATTGTCGGCAAAATTGAGTACAGCGACTTGCTTTTCAAAGAGGAAACCATCAGAAGACTGACGGCACACTATGTCAATCTTTTGGAAAACGTCACCAACAACATTCACTTTAAAATTGCGGATCTTAGTTTTTTAAGCAAATCTGAAATCCGCCAGCTATTAGAAACTTTTAACGACAATGCTAGAGAGTATCCTGTCGAGCGAACGATTCACGATTTATTTGAAAGGCAGGTCGAAAAAACGCCCGATCGCATAGCTGTTGTTTTTGAAGAAACTCAGTTAACTTATCGCGAACTGAATGCAAAAGCGAATCAACTCGCCAGATTTTTGCAGAGTTTAGGAGTCAAAAATCGACAACTGGTGGGAATTCTGCAAAAACGCAGTCCGAATTTTCTCATCGCTATTCTCGCTATTTTAAAGGCGGGGGGAGTCTACGTGCCCATTGACAGCACTTATCCTGTGGAGAGAATTCGCTATATGCTTTCTCACAGCGAAGTGCCGATTCTCTTAACAGACGCTTCATTTTTAGAGATTTTGGCTTGCCAAATCGAGTATTGCCCTGAGTTAAAATATTTGGCTTGTTTAGATGTCAAGCCGGAGGGCGCAGCGATCGCCGCCGAGGTTCAGATATGTGATCGCCGCGATTTCGATAAACTGCCCGCAGCCAATCTAGAAACTAGCAATCGCGGCACCGATCCAGCTTACGCAATTTATACATCGGGTTCCACCGGATTGCCCAAGGCAGCTATTATCCGACACGGCGGCGCGATCAATCACATTTACGCCCAATTTGAGGCCCTGGGATTGACTGAAGAATTTACCTTTTTGCAAAGCGCTCCCGCTTCATCGGATATTTCGGTTTGGCAATTTTTAGCGCCTCTTTTAATTGGCGGAAAAACCGTAATTGCCGACGCGGAAACAATTTGCAATCCAGAAAAATTGTTTGAGGTAATTCAAAAACACAAATTAACCCTCGTCGAACTCGTTCCCACCGTTGTCCGAGGATTGACAGACTATCTTTCAAAATTCTCGCCGCAGCAACGAGCGTTCCCCAATTTAAAATGGATGATGGTAACGGGAGAATCCGTCTCGGTAGAGTTGGCGAATCAGTGGTTGCGTTTGTATCCCTATATCGGCGTTGTCAATGCTTATGGCCCTACAGAAGCGGCTGACGATATTACGCAGGCAATTATTGCAAAACCTTTGCCGGAAAATCAGCGATCGCTATCCATTGGCCAACCCCTCGCCAATTTAAATCTTTACATCCTCGACTCTCAGATGAAGTTAGTGCCCGTGGGAGTGCCGGGAGAGATTTGCGTGTCGGGATTTGGCGTCGGCGAGGGCTATTGGAAAGATGAAAAGAATACTCAATTAAGCTTTGTTGAAAATCCCTTTCTAAATACGGCAAAACCGCTGCCAGGAATTGACAAAGATTTAATGTACAAAAGCGGAGATTTAGGGCGGTGGCTTCCGGATGGAACGATCGAATTTCTAGGGCGCATCGATCGCCAGGTAAAAATTCGCGGTTTCCGCATCGAATTAGGAGAAATAGAGGCTGTATTGGAGCGACATCCAGCGGTGCGGGAGACGGCAGTTATCGTCAGGGAAGATAACCCCGGCAACAAGCGTCTAGTCGCCTATATCGCTGGGCACCAGGCACAAAACAGTTTATCAGAGTTTCAATCGTCGAGCCTGGCAGATGAATTATGCGGCGATTTAAAACAAAAATTGCCGGAATATATGGTGCCTTCAGCCTTCGTGCTGCTGGAGGCGCTGCCGCTTTTGCCGAATGGCAAGGTGGATCGCCGATCGCTGCCTGCACCGGAAAAAAGCGCGATCTCCGCGGTACGATCGCCTGTGGAGGAAATGGTTGCTGGCATCTGGAGCGAAGTGTTAGGCATCGAGGGAATTGGCAGCGAGGATAACTTCTTTGAATTGGGAGGACATTCCCTATTAGCTACTCAGGCGATCGCGCGCCTGCGAGAAGCCTTTAAAATTGAATTGCCCCTGCGCGTCTTATTTGAATCGCCAACAGTGGCAAGTTTGAGCGATCGCATTTCCCAAATCGGCAGCAGCGAGCAAAAACTGGAAGCACCCCCCATCGATCGCGCACCGCGAGGCCCAGAATTGCCCCTTTCTTTCGCACAACAGCGCCTCTGGTTCGTCGATCAGTTGCAACCGGGCGATCCGGCTTACAATATCCCCGCAGCCGTGCGCTTGAAAGGTGCGATCGACCTGACAGCATTAGAGCGCAGTTTCCAAGCAGTGATCGATCGCCACGAAGCCTTGCGGACAACTTTTGGCGCGGTGGAACGGCGGCCCATTCAGTTGATAATTCCCGAACCGACTTTCGCGCTCTCAGTTATAGATTTGCAGCACTTTCCTCAATCTCAGCGAGAAGCAGAAGCTATGCGACTCGCCACCGAGGAAGCGCAACAACCTTTTGACTTAGCAAACTGGCCATTAATGCGAGTCACTTTGCTACAGTTAGGCGACACAGAATTTATCTTATTGCTAACCATCCATCACATCGTTGCAGATGGCTGGTCTCTAGGGGTACTCGTGCGGGAAATGGCAACCCTCTACGAAGCTTTTTGCACTGGCAAACCCTCCCCACTTCCCGAACTTTCCATCCAATACGCCGATTATGCCGTGTGGCAGCGAAACTGGCTCTCTGGGGAAGTTTTAGAAGAAAAACTTGCCTATTGGAAGCAACATTTAGGCAATCCCTTACCAGTGCTGCAACTGCCTGCAAAACAACCGCGCGCCGCTGTTTCTACCTATCGCGCTGCCCTTCAACCTTTCCAGCTTTCCCCAAACCTTTCTGCCGCGCTCAACAAGCTGAGTCGCCAACAAAATGTCACCCTATTTATGACGTTGCTAGCTGCTCTTGAAACGCTGCTATATCGATCGACAAATCAGGATGACATAGTGGTCGGCACCGATCTCGCCAACCGCACCCAATTGGAAACAGAGGCTCTGATTGGTTTCTTTGTCAATATCTTGCTTTTGCGCGGCGATCTGGGCGGCAATCCTACTTTCATTGAATTGCTCGATCGCGTGCGCGAAGTCACCTTAAAAGCCTACGCTCACCAGGATTTCCCATTCGACAAATTGGTAGAGGAATTGCGGCCCGATCGCAGCCAGAATCAAACACCGCTCTTTCAAGTCTTATTCGTCATGCAAAATATGCCCATGCCTGCTTTAGAGCTAGGCGGGTTAACTTTGACACCCTTAGAACAAGACAGCGGCATCGCCAAATTTGATTTAGTTCTCTTCGTGGGAGAAACCGAGCAAGGAATTGCAGGCACTTGGAAGTACAACACCGACCTTTTCGATGCCGCCGCCATCGAGCAAATGTCCAGCCGTTTTGAAACCTTACTCAACAGCATTGTGGCGCAGCCTGAGACTCGGTTAAACAACTTAGAAATTCTCACAAAAGCGGAAAAAGAACAACAAGCAATGCAAGAAGTCAAGCGCGAAAAGCTGAATTTTAGCAAGTTTAAGAGTATTAAACCGAAAGTAGTCACTCTGCCAGACGGCGAGTTGATAAAAACCGAATTTCTCCAGCCTGGGGAACTATTCCCGCTAGTCATTAAACCCGCTGCCAGCAAAGTCGATCTCATTGATTGGGCGAAAAACAACCGAACTTCGATCGAGACCAAATTGCAGCAACACGGTGCTATTTTGTTTCGAGGCTTTACCGAGCCCTTAGTTTCTACTTTCGAGCAGTTTGCCTTGGGGATTTGTCCGGAATTGTTCAGCGAGTACGGAGATTTGCCGCGCGAAGGAATGGGTGGCAAAGTTTACGGTTCGACCCCTTATCCCGCCGACCAAACCATCTTCTTTCACAACGAAAGTTCCCACCTGCACCGCTGGCCAATGAAAATTTGGTTTTTCTGCGTTCAACCCGCGCAGTCAGGCGGCGAAACCCCGATCGTTGATTGCCGGAAAGTTTACCAGTTGCTAGACCCCAAACTCCGAGAAAAATTTGCCCAAAAGCAACTGATGTACGTCCGCAACTACACCGACGGACTCGATGTAAGCTGGCAAGAATTTTTCAAAACGGCGCATAAAACTGAGGTGGAACAATATTGCCGTCAAGCGGGCATAGAATTTGAGTGGAAAGACGGAAATAAGCTCAGAACTAGCAAGCGGAGGCCGGCGATCGCCAAGCACCCCAAAACTGGAGAGATGGTATTTTTTAACCAACTTCCTTTGCACCAAATTTCCTGCTTAGATCCCGCCGTCCGCAACTCCTTATTATCTGTCTTTGGAGAAGGAAACCTGCCTCGCAATGTTTATTACGGCGACGGCACTCCCATTGAAGACTCGGTAATGGCAGAAATTCAGGCCGTCTATCAGCAGGCAACCGTTAGTTTCCCTTGGCAAGCTGGCGACATATTAATGTTAGATAATATGTTGGCTGCTCATAGCCGCAATCCATTTGTCGGGCCGCGCAAAATTGTAGTAGCGATGGGCGAAATGATCGGTGAAGCAGAGATTTAAAAGCTGGCTTTTATCGCGCAAAATTCGGCTTTATCCAACTCGGTTACGAAGTTAGAATTGCCAGTATTCGCCACTTCAACGCCTTTTTCATAGTCTGTTTTAACGGACTTGAGCTATAAGCTTTGGACTTAAGTCCCTGGCGATCGTAAAACATAAAGCAATATAACCCATGCAAACAATTAATGGATTTCGGCTTTCTCCTCAACAAAAATATCTGTGGCTGTTGCAACAATATAGTCCCGCTTATCGCGCTCAATGTGCGATTTTAATCGAGGGCAATCTCCAAGCAAATGCCTTAAAAGAAGCGCTGCAAAAAGTCAGCGATCGCCACGAAATTCTGCGAACGAGCTTTCAGCGACGTTCTGGGATTAAATTTCCGATTCAAGTCATCGGCGATCGCAGCTTAATTTCGTGGCAGATCGTTAATCTCGAATGCTTAACCCTGCCAGAACAAGCGGCTAAAATCCCTGAAATTTTTCAAAACGAAAAGCGCTCAGTTTTCAACTTTGAGCAAAATCCAATTTGGCGTTTATCCTTAATTTCTCTATCAGCAAACAGGCACATTTTAGTTGTCAGCCTGCCTTCCCTGTGCGCCGATTCCCGCACCCTCAAAAATCTAATTCGAGAAATTAGCCAGTGTTATGCAGCTTGCTTGCAAGGTGAGGAAGTGGCGGACGAAGTGGTGCAATATGTCCAATATTCGGAATGGCAGAATGAATTGATTGAGGATGAAGAGGCGGCAGAGGGCAAAAAATATTGGACCGATCGGGATTACTCGGCGCTAGCGAGTTTAAAATTGCCTTTTGAAAATAAAAATATCAGCGCGTCCGATCGATTTGAACCGAATTTTTTTGAGGTTAAAATAGAACTGAGTTTACTAGAAGAAATAGAAGCGATCGCCCGCCGCTACGAAACCTCAATATCTGCTTTCTTTCTAGCTTGCTGGAAAACGCTGCTCTGGCGGCGGTTGGGAAAGGCAGAAATCATTATTGGCACCGCCTTCGACAATCGCAAATATGAAGAATTAGAGCCAGCACTCGGTCTATTTGCCAAGTTTCTACCGCTTCGCAGCCAACTGCAAGAAAATTTTACCTTTCAGGAATTATGGCAGGAAATTCAGCAATCCCAAAGCGATGCTTATAAATGGCAGGAATATTTCAACCGGGAAGATATAAACGGATCGCCTGGATTTCCATTTTGTTTTGAGTTTGAGGAACAACTAGAAAAGTATGCCGCGGCTGGCGTAGATTTTTCAATTTACCAGCAATATGTCTGCGGCGATCGCTTCAAAGTTAAACTTTCCTGCGTGCGCCGAGAGGATGCTCTCATCGCTGAGTTTCACTCTGATCCGGCCTTGATAGGGGAACAAGCGATCGAATGTTTAGCAGAGCAATTCTACACCTTAATAAAAAGTGCAGCTAATCACCCAGAAACCGCTCTCGGCGAGTTGGAAATTTTGAGCGATCGCGCCCGCCGCCAAGTCTTAGTTGAGTTCAACCAAACACAGAAAGATTACCCAAAAGACAAGTGCATTCACCAGCTATTTGAGCAACAAGTCGATCGCGTACCAGATCGCCTTGCGGTTATCTGTGAAAATCAGCAGATCACCTACCGAGAACTCAACGCCCGCGCCAACCAAATCGCTGATTACCTACAACAATTAGGAGTTAAATCCGAAGGATTAGTGGGAATTTGTGCTGAGCGATCTGTGGATGCGATCGCCGGAATGCTCGGCATTCTCAAAGCAGGCGGCGCATACTTGCCACTCGATCCGGCCATGCCAAAAGAGCGCCTCGCCTTGATGTTGCAGGATGCCGGAGTGGCAGTGCTATTAACGCAACAACAGCTAATCGAAAACTTGCCAAAAACTCAGGCAAAAATCGTTTGCTTAGACGCAGGAATTCCCTCTGTATCCCCCTCTCCCTCTCCCTCTCCTCCTCTCTCTCCTGAAAATTTAGCTTATGTCATTTATACTTCCGGTTCCACTGGCACGCCAAAGGGAGTGGCAATTGAACACCGATCGCTCGTCAATTACCTCTACAGCATTCAGGAACAGCTAAACCTGCCATCAGGTGGCAGTTTCGCAACCGTTTCTACCTTGGCAGCAGACTTAGGATATACAGTAATTTTTCCAGCTTTATGTACGGGAGGAAGCCTTCACATAATTTCCCAGGAATGCGCCACCGATCCAGAGGCGATCGCTGCTTACTTTCAGCAGCATTCCATTGACTGTCTCAAAATCGTTCCCTCCCATCTAAAAGCTTTATTAACTGCTTCCGATCCGGCGCAGGTTTTGCCGAAAAAGCGATTAATCCTTGGCGGCGAGGCCTTAAGTTGGAATTTGCTCGAAACTATTGAGAAATACGCCCCAGACTGTTCAGTCTTCAACCATTACGGGCCAACAGAAGCAACCGTAGGCGTGCTGGCTTATCCCATCCAAGACCGAGAAAACTGCATTTCTGAGACAGTTCCTCTCGGTCGCCCTATCAATAACGCGCAGATTTATTTACTTGATTCGCACTTGCAGCCAGTTGCCATTGGCGTGTCCGGCGAGTTATACATCGGCGGTCTTTCTTTAGCTCGCGCCTATCTAAATCAACCCCACTTAACAGAAGAAAAATTCATCCTCAACCCCTTCGACGCCGAACCAAGAGCGCGTCTGTATAAAACAGGAGATTTGGCTCGGTATTTGCCGGACGGAAATATTGAGTTTTTAGGGCGGATCGACAGCCAAGTTAAACTGCGAGGGTTCCGCATTGAATTGGGGGAAATAGAAGCAGCGCTATCTCAACATTCCGCTGTGCGCGAAGCAGTAGTTTTGCTACTGGAAAATGAACCGGGGAATCAGCGCTTAGTTGCCTATGTTGTACCCGCGAGGGAATCAGCGATCGCTATTAACGAGCTGCGGTCATTTTTAAAAGAAAAACTGCCCGACTACATGGTTCCTTCTGCTTTTGTCGTAATCAAAACATTGCCCCTCACTGCTAATGGAAAAATAGACCGGCGGGCGCTGCCAGCGCCGGAGGCGGCGAGAACCGATTTAGCAGATACTTTTGTCGCTCCTAGCACTCCCATTGAGAAAATGCTTGCTGAGATTTGGGCGGAGCTGCTAGGGCTGGAAAAAGTGGGAATTCATGACAATTTCTTTGATTTGGGGGGACATTCATTACTGATTACTCAGTTGCTAGCAAAGGTAAGAGATTCTTTCCAAAAGGAATTGCCCTTGCGCCGTTTCTTTGAAGCGCCTACCATCGCTGCTTTAGCAAAGAATATTGAGGTGAAGCATGGGGCGGATTCTGCGGGCGATCGCACTGCAAGTTTCGATATTAACGCTGAAGTTGTTTTAGATCCGGCAATTCGCCCTGCAACTCCATTGAGCGAGCCAAAAACTGAACCAGCTTGCATTCTCTTAACAGGGGCGACGGGCTTTTTGGGAGCCTTTTTACTCCGCGACCTCTTGCAACAAACTCAAGCAGAAATTTATTGCCTAGTCCGTTCTGCCGATTCAGAATCAGCTAAAAAGCGGATTCAAAGCAGCCTCGAATCCTATTTAATTTGGGATGAAAGCAGCAGCGATCGCATTATCCCAATTTCTGGAGATTTGTCTCAACCACTTTTGGGGCTTTCCGAGGAGCAGTTCGGAGTTTTAGCCAGTAAAATTGATGTCATTTACCACAATGGCGCGTTTGTCAAGTTTACTTATCCCTACTCTGTTCTCAAACCCGCTAACGTTTTGGGGACGCAGGAAGTTCTGAGATTGGCGAGTCAAAGTAAGCTAAAACCAGTCCATTTAATTTCTACGATTTCCGTTTTCTCGGCAATGGCAGAATCTGGGATTAAGGTGGTGCGAGAGGAGGATGAACTCACTCCGGGAGAGGGTCTAAAAGGCGCTTACACTCAGACTAAGTGGGTGGCAGAAAAGTTAGTAGAGGTCGCGCGCGATCGCGGCATTCCTGTTAGCATTTACAGGCCAGGCCGCATTTCTGGGGACAGCCAAACAGGGGCCTGCAATCCGAGTGACTTACTGTACAGGTTAATCGCTGGTTGCGTGCAACTTGGATGTGCGCCCGATGACGATAAGCTGATGAATGTAGCGCCTGTTGACTATGTGAGCGGATCGATCGTTCATCTTTCGAGCCAAAAAGAATTGCTCGGAAAGACTTTTCATTTAGTCAACACTCAGTCCTTTCAGATGAGTGAATTGCTGGGCTGGATTTGCTCAATGGGTTATCAAATCAAACGAGTTTCGTCTGAGGCTTGGCAAGCAGAAATAATCAATCGCGCTGGAAATTCTCCCGATCATGCTTTGTACCCGCTAGTCGGTCTTTTCTCCGAAAAAGTTTCGGAATCAGAAATGGCTAAATCTGCCACGCTGCAATTCGATTGCCAGAATGCGTTGAAGGGACTTTCTGGAACGGACATTATCTGCCCGCAAGCGGATGCGAGTTTGTTTCGGACTTATTTTTCCTATCTCGTCGATCGCCAGTTAATAGAGGGTCCCAAACATCTGGTCTAAAAATGTAGAGGCGCGAGCGATCGCGTTTCTACCTCGCTCACTTTGAGGAGATTTTTAAATCAAGCATCACTTAGACTTGCGGAATTCCTGATTAGTTTATTTAAGAGAAGGCAAAAGATTTTTATGTTAGGAAGTAGCAATACGATCGCGATCGCAGGCAGAGCTACCGCAGAAGGAACGCGGCGTTACAGGGAACGGCACAACAAAAACTGTGCAGCCGATCACTTCCGAGAAACTGGTTCGCTTGTGGCCAGCTCGATTGGAATTGGCACCTACCTTGGCGAACCAGATGAGTATACTGACACTCTTGTGGCGTCCGCTGTAGTGGAATCGGTTCGGCGGGGTGCCAACCTAATTGACTCAGCAATCAACTACCGCTACCAGTACGGAGAGCGGAGTGTCGGAAAGGCTATCCGGCGTCTCCTGGAATCGGGAGAAGCCTCAAGAGATGAACTAATTATCTGTACGAAAGGCGGCGTTGTTCCGCATCCAACTCCCAACCATGTAGAGTGGTTTTATCAGCAGTACGTCGAGCCAAATAACTCTACGGTCAGCATGGCAGATTTGGCTGAGGAGCGTTACTGCATCCACCCAGAATACATTCAAGATCAGCTTAATTGGAGCCTCGCAAACCTCGGCATCAAGACAATCGATGTCTACTATCTTCACAATCCAGAAAAGCTACTTTCTCAAGTTGAACCCGATACTTTTTACAATCGGTTGCGAGAGGTTTTTGAGGTACTTGAAGGTGCAGTTTTAGCTGGAAAAATTGCCAATTACGGTCTGGCAACTTGGAATGCTTTTCGCGTACTTCCAACTGAAAAAAACCATATCGATCTCGCGCGTGCCAAGTCAATTGCTCGGGAAGTAGCTGGGAACAAAGAGGATCGGTTTCGGTTTATCCAGCTTCCTTTGAATATGGGGATGCCGGAAGCGGTGCTAAGCCCAACTCAAACAATCGAAGGAGAAAAAGTTTCAGTATTGGAAGCTGCCGATTGCTTAGGCATTTGGGCGATCGCCAGTAGGTCGATCTGTGAAGCGCAGGTTATCGGTCAGATCCCAGAAAAGATTGCTTCTGCTTTTGGCGATCGCTTGCAGACAGACTGCCAGCGGGCGCTCCAATATACCCGGAGCGCCCCTGGCCTCCTGAGTGCCCTTGTAGGGATGAAAGCGCCAAAACATATAGAAGAGAACCTCGCCCTTGCTGCTGTCCCGCGGCTTGGGAGAGCAAGCTTTCAGGAACTTACTGATTCAATTGTTCAAGTCTTAAACGGAAATTGAAGTTCCCCTTGCCGGAGAGCGAACGGCAGAACTTAAAATCTTGAATGGCGTTATGGAATAGTTTCAGTTAATGTTTATGGTTCTTCCGTACTTAGTGTCCTAAAATTGGATATTATTGTAACATTTTAGCCCATTAAGTACGGAAGAACCCTGACTAATTACTAAATCAATCATTAATAAATTCACCTTCACAGATAATCGAGTCTCTGTTCTCCAAATCTTCTTGATTCCAGACCGCGTTTAATGCTGCGGAACTTAAGGAAGTTGACATTGTATTTAAGGTTGTGTTGTAGTATTCGACAGCATTATTAAGTTCCACCTGCGGCGCTTCTTTGAAGTACGAATTAATATCAGGCGTACACCGCTGGGCTTGGTAGTATACATAAGCTTCCGCATTAATGCACATTACGTGGTAAAAATCCTTATTTGCTGCCGCAACATCTCCAAGTTTATACAGCGCTAAACCCCGGTTGAGATAAGCTTTAACATAGTTCGGATCGAGTTCCACTGCTTTGTTAAAGTCTTCAATTGCAAGCTGCATTTGTTTTAATTTATAGCGAACGCAACCTCTGTTATAATAGGCATAAACATTTTGTGGATCGATGGCGAGTGCAATGTTGTAATCGGCCATCGCCTGCGTATTGTCTCCTAATTGGTGGTAACAAAGGCCTCGATTTATGTAAGCTTTGATATATTTAGGATTCAACCGCAGCGTTTCGTTAAAGTTTTCCGTTGCTGCCTCTTTTTCTCCCAAAAGGTAGTAAGCGCGCCCCCGGTTGTAATAGGTTTTATAATTGTTGGAATTGATAGATAGAGCTCGATTGTAGTCTTCTATTGCTTCTTCGTAATTTCCTAAATTAGCAAGTACAAGTCCCCGGTTGTTGTAGATAGCATGGTTGTTAGGCTTATTTGCTAAAGCACAGTTTAGATCATCAATGGCTTTTTCGTGTTCTCCGAGATGACGCCAAGCATTCCCTCGATTCAAGTAAGCCTCGAACAAATTAGGATTGATATCTAGGGCTTGGCTGAGGTCGGCGATCGCTTTTTGGTAGTCTTTCATGTAATAGTAAACCAAGCCGCGATTGTTATAGGCTTTGGCATCGGCTGGATTGACTTGCAGTATCTGATCGAAGTCCTCAAGTGCCGCTTCATAGTTTCCTTTCTTGGCGCTGTGCAAACCGCGCTTGTAAAATTGTTTGAGGTTCATAGGTCAACTTTCAGGATTGCTTGATGCTGGGGGTTGATTCCTGTGCAGTCAGTTTTGAGTTGGACAGCCGTTAATCTGTTGGAAGAGCCTCCACCTGCGGTCAGAGTAACTCTTAAATGATTCTCGGCAATCTACCGTAAACAGGCTTTTGGGTTTATTTTAACAGTAGTTAAATCCTGTTGAAAGGCTCTGCACCTCGGCTGGATTTACTTATTAGTCAGTTCGATTGTTTACCCGATCGACTTGAGTTCAAAAGTCTAGGTTTACTTGGTGCTCTGTGTCTCTTGATGCGGCTGCGATCGGCTCGATCGGCAAATTAAGTTTGAGACCGCTACTCAGTATAAATTGTTGCCAGCAGTCCTACCGAGTCAACTCTATATTTTTTTTGACAAACTTCGTCTCAGTATTTGCGGCAGTACGTCTCTACAAACTTTTGTTGTCTAATTACCAATTACCGATTGATTTCCTCTTCCACATAAACAGTTAGTTTCTCCAAATCTGGAAGTTCGATCAATTCTTGTTCCTTTTCCTTAACCGACACGGGCATCATCACAGGTTTACGTTGCTCGATCCAGCAACTCGCCAGCGGTAAAGTTTGTTCCAAATCTTCCAAAGGCCTCGGAATTACCATCACCGCGTTCAACTCGCCAATTCGCTCAGCTTCGTACATCCCGGCCTCTACGGCTACTGCTACATCTGCAACTGCACCGCGAATAATTGCCGTGCACAAACCGGCGCCTATTTTCTCGTAAGCTGCCAAGTGTACGTCTGCGGATTTGAGCATAGCATCGCAAGCACCGACCATTGCCGGAAATCCCCGAGTTTCGAGCAAACCGATCGCCTGATTGCTAAGCCGAGAATAACTGCCTTTTTCCGAAAGTTCAGTCAGCCGAAAGCCGATCGGCAAAACCACTTCCAAATTAGCCAAAGGTCTAGCAATCACCAATTTAGAAACAAACTGCCCGAACTGTTCGGCAGTTTGAGCTCCAGCTTCCACAGCCAAACGCACATCCGAAATTCTGCCCCGGACGATCGCAGTACAGTGACCGGAACCAATTTTTTCGTATCCTACTAAAATCACTCCTGCCGACTTCAGCATCATGTCAGCAGTCCCCACAATTGCCGGAAAACTCTTGGTGGATACCAAACCCAAAGCAGTGTCTTTGAAGTATTCCTGGCGCTGCGATCGTTCTTCGTGACTGTTACGATCCGTTTGTCCGTCCATCTTCTATTACCCTTAGAAACTTCCCAAAATAAAAATTTGTTGATAGTTTATAGTTTCTCAGATGAGAAGACAGACTGCACGAGCTACAAGACACAGATTGCTGCGGCAAGGCCTTACAAATTGCTGAGCTACCAATAATATGAGATTACCTATTTATATTTGATCTTTCTGCCTTCAGCATAGCTGCCTTTTGCGGAAATGACGGCTACCCGGAACCGCCCGATAGAGTTTGGCCGTTTTCCTCCGGTCGATTAAAAGCTTGCCGGTGCGGAAACAGCGTCCCCAACAGCCGATTGATGTGAGCTTGACCGTACAGAATAGTTGGCGTTTCCCCTGGTTGGGGCGGCTCTGTGGCGGTGGATTCCGGCGACTCTGGGGCAGTCTCCGGCGCAGTTTGAGGCGGTGTTTGGGCAGGTTGTGGCGGCTCGATCGGCTCGATCGGTCGATCGACTGGTGGCGTAGTGGCTTCGGGGGTTTCTGGTGATGTTGGCGCTGCTGTTGGCGCTGTTGCGGTTGCTTCTGCGGCGGCTTGGCGGCTGGTATCTCCCATTAGAGAACCTGCTGGCATAATTTGCATTTTGTCGATACAAGGATTGATTAGGGTCGTCCCGGCGCCAATACAGGCATTTTCCCCGATCGTTCCCGCACCTACCACCAGCACCCCTGCACCCAGAATAACGCCCGCCGCGATTTCCAGAGTACCTTCACGGGCGTGAAGGATAACTCCCATACCGATACAGGCACCGGCGGCGATCGAGATCCGGCTGCCCGGATCTGCTTGCAGGATTGCTCCAGGGGCGATCGCCGCACCCTCATTCACAACTACATCGCCACTCATCAAAATCTGAGAGTTGCTACTTAATTGCAGTGGCGATAAATACATTCGACTTCACCATGAAAGGAGCTATTTTTTTCGATAAAACGACTTTAAGTTATGGGTTTTCTCGACTGATAAATTTAACCATGTCAATCTAAGAAACGATAATGTACTAATACTGAGAAGCTTGATGCTTTAACGTTTTATAGAAACTTTCAGAAGATTCTAGATTTTGACCAACATTTGTCAATCGAGCTTTTTAACTATCTCAAATCCAACTTCAATCCGCTGGGGTTTCTCCCGTTGGCCCCTGTGCAAGGGCTTAACGGGAGAAACAGGCTAATTACCAGGCAAATTAAGGTCGTTGGATAATTTCTTCGAGTACCCGGCGCTTCGCCTTGGAGTCGATGCCAAGCAAGCGGACGTACTCGCCACTGTGTTCTTTGAGACAGCTTTCGAGGGCAGAAATCACTTCGGATTCGCGGTTGGATGTGATCGGCGCGCAACTGTTCCAAGAACCGGTGCGGAAACGGCGCGCGTCGGCGTGTTCCGTGCCAATTTTGTAGCCTTGGGAAAGCAGGTTACGGATTTGGTCGATCGTCTTGCCGGTCAAACTTCCGCTGCTCGCCGAACCAGTCGAAGCTGCTTTGTATCCCGATGTTGCTGCCGGCTTAGCCGATTGAGCAACCGGGCCGTCGGGACGCTGAATAAGTTCTTCAACTATGCGCCGCTTAGCTTTCGGGTCAATCCCGATCAAGCGCACGTACTCGCCCGGGTACTGATTCATCACAGCTTCCAAAGCGGCGATCGCCTCAGATTCGTTTCTCACTTGCAGCGAAGCCCCGCTTTGCCAAGAACTGGTGCGGAAGCGGCGCGCATCGGCGTGTTCCGTACCCACCTTGTAGCCTTGAGCTAGCAAGCCGCGAACCTGAGCCACTGTTTCGGCACTCAATTTTCCGCTTGACACGGAACCGCTATTGTGGTGGGAAGCTTGTGCAACTTTACCGTTAGATTGATGAGTTTTCGCACCGTTAGAACCGTTAGAGCCGTTGTCTCCCGGTCTTTGGACGATTTCTTCTAGTACGCGGCGCTTGGCTTTGGTGTCAATCCCGATCAAGCGGACGTATTCTCCTTGGTGCTCGGCCATGCAAGCTGACAAAGCCGCGATTACTTCAGAGTCGCGCTTTGAGGAAATCGGGCCGCAAGTACGCCAAGAACCGGTACGGAAGCGGCGTGCGTCGGCGTGTTCGGCTCCCACGCTGTATCCTTGAGCTAGTAAATTGCGGATGCTATCGGCAAGAGTTGAACTCAATTGGGTGCCGACATGGGTAGAATATTTGGTTTGAGTCATATTTGGGTTTTTAGTTTGTTCGTTGCGAATTGGTGCTAGACAGGCGATGTTCTCAGCGCAGCGATAACCCGTTCTCAGAGCGTCATTGATGCCGATGACATGGGTCGCAAATTGAACGTCAGAATCTAGAACGTCAGGCAAGCGATCGGCTTGCTTCTGATTAGTGATGATGGCTCCCGAAGGTACGTACTTACCTTCGGGAATCTCCACATCTTTAATTAGTACGTGCATCATGACAATGCAGCCGTTGCCCACTCTGGCATTGAACACCGTAGAGCGAAAGCCGATAAAGCAGTCGTCGCCCACGTAGGCAGGGCCGTGAATTAAACTCATGTGGGTGAGGGAAGTATTTTTCCCCACCCACACAGAATAGGATTTGTCGTCGTCTCCTGTGACTCGCCCTTTTTCTAGGCCGTGAATCACCACTCCGTCTTGAATGTTGCTTCCTTCTCCGATATAAAAAGGAGTGCCTTCATCGGCGCGGATAGATGTCCCGGGGGCAATCATCACATTAGAACCGATATGCACATCCCCAATAATGTTAGAAAAGGAATGTACGAAGGCGGTGTCGTGAATTTTGGGCTCAGCCAAGTTTTTCGACCAAGGCGTCGGGGGAGCCGCAACGTTGCGGACTGCCATAAATTAAGTTCTCCTAAACTGAAAATCTTTTTGTTAGTTGTTAGTTGTTAGTTGTTAGTTGTTAGTTGTTAGTTATTTTTCCACTAACTGCTAACTGCTAACGGTTGCAACTAGCCGTATGGGTCGTCTTTTTTACTGTAAATGAGGCGGTTTTCTACATTGACAGTATCTATAATGCCTACTACCAGAGCATCGATCGGACGGTTTTCGCTCCCGGGCGCGATCCGGGCTGCGCTGCCTCGGGTTACTAAAACCCATTCATCTATACCAGCACCCACACAGTCAGCGGCTACCTCATAGCCGGGAACTGGCGAACCTTCCTCATCGATGAATTGCAGCAGTAGAAATTTCGATCCTCTCAGCGTCGGCTCTTTTTGGGTACTGACAACTGTGCCGAGAACTTTGGCCATTTGCATTTGAGGTAATAGGTAATAGGTAATTGGTAATTGTCATTTTTACACTGTCACTTGTCTTTTTTTTATTAGCTTTGCTCAGTCCGCTGTCCGCCGTTTAGAGTTATTCGTCTAGTAACTAATGACTCATGACTCATGACTCATGACTAATGACTAATGACTCATGACTCATGACTCATGACTAATAACCAATATCCCATGCCCACCTCAATTAAAAATTAAAAATGCTAAATCAAAAACCTCGCGATTTTTAATTTTTAATTACCAAACGCCCCTAACAGCCGTGAAGCGAAGCTATCCCGTAGGGAATCGCCTATCTTATGATCTGTTGAGAGGGCGAATGCCGCTCACGCCTTCGCGGAACTGTTCTACAGCTTCGGTGTAGCGAATCGGCAGCACGTACTCTAAGTTTTCGTGAGGGCGGGCGATAATGTGGGTGGACATCACTTGTCCGCCGTTAACGCGCTTGACTGACTCTACTCCGGCGGAAACGGAAGCTTGCACTTCCGAGACATCTCCTCTGACAATGACCGTAACGCGAGCGCTACCGATTTTTTCGTAGCCTACCAAGGTGACGCGGGCTGCTTTGACCATCGCGTCAGCAGCTTCTACAACTGCGGGGAAGCCTAGGGTTTCGATCATGCCAACTGCAATTGCCATTGGTTTTACTCCTGATTGAATATTTGGGGAACTAAACAGTTAATTTTTGACGATCGCACAAATTTTCGTTTAACGAAATTTTTGTGCGCTAAGAACTTAGTAGCCTCGGAACTGTTCTACTGCTTCTGTATATCGAATCGGCAGAACGTATTCTAGGTTTTCGTGGGGGCGAGCGATAATGTGGGTAGAGACGACTTCTCCGCCATTCACCCGCTTGACGGATTCGACTCCGGCTGCGACTGAGGCTTGGACTTCCGACACGTTGCCGCGCACAATTACCGTGACACGGGCGCTGCCGATTTTTTCATAGCCCACGAGGGTAACGCGGGCAGCCTTGACCATAGCATCGGCAGCTTCCACAACAGCGGGAAAACCTTTTGTCTCAATCATTCCCACGGCAATTGACATTTTTGAATCTCCTTTGAGGATGAGCGAAATTACCGTTACAAATCTTTGAGAAATCTAAAAATTTGGACGGGGAGGCCCACATTTTTTAGTAAGGCAGTGTAAAGCTTCCTATCCTATAAGAATAGGGGAAGCTGTCCACGTTGACAATATAAACTAACATCATAATGTTTAATAACAAAAATTAAAATTTTTTATGTTACTTAAAACAATTTAACATTTATTTAATAATCTTAATATTTAGAGGGGTAGATACCGAGAGCGAGGCGGGATTAAAGTAAGTAAGAATACTCATAAAGTAGAGTTCGGTATGTGAAGTCGGAGCTGATCACTGCCGGGAAACTTGGGAATTTCAAAAGGGGGATCGCAGGGAAATCGGCAAAAAAGGCAGTCTTGGCCCATCGGCAGGCATTTTTTTCTTTGAGTGCCTCCTCTGCTCAGCCAGTAATTTTGTATTGAGATAATTATCAGTTTTGATGCTTTAATGTATAGTTAATCTGGAGTGCAAATTATTTTGCCACAACTATACGATCGGGTTTAGTCAAAGTTTTAGGGCCTCGCGCGATCGCCCGCAACTGTTTTTGTATAAAGGCAGCCAGTAATTTGAAGTTTAAGGCATAAATTAAATGACTCAATTTCTCCTCCAAGCCTGTTGGTGGATACCTTTATATGGCTTAATAGGCGCAATTTTAACTTTGCCGTGGTCTACCGGCACCATTCGCAGAACTGGCCCGAAACCTGCTGCTTACTTCAATTTGCTGATGACGGTGTTGGCTTTCATACACGGGTCAGTTATTTTTACAGCGACTTGGGATCAACCGCCCCAACAGTTGCTCGTGCACTGGGTGCAAGCAGCCGATTTAGATTTGTCTTTTGCAATAGAAATCTCCACAGTCAGCGTCGGAGCAATGGAGTTAGTTACAGTTCTGAGTTTGCTAGCACAAATTTACGCTCTAGGCTACATGGAAAAAGACTGGGCGCTAGCTCGATTTTTTGGGCTGATGGGTTTTTTTGAAGCGGCAATTAGCGGCATTGCCATTAGCGACTCGCTGCTTATAACTTACGCTTTGTTGGAAGTGCTGACGCTTTCAACTTACTTGCTAGTAGGGTTTTGGTACGCTCAACCGCTGGTAGTAACAGCCGCTAGAGATGCGTTTTTAACAAAGCGTGTAGGAGACGTGCCACTGCTGATGGGAGTAGTGACGCTTTCAACTTTAGCGGGAAGTTTGAATTTTTCCGATTTGGAAAAATGGGCGGAAACAGCAACTTTGTCTCCCCTAGTGGCGACTCTTTTAGGTTTGGCTTTAATCTCCGCACCTACGGCCAAGTGCGCTCAATTTCCCTTCCATTTGTGGCTCGACGAGGCGATGGAAGGGCCCAACCCGGCTTCGATTATGCGGAATACGGTAGTTGTGGGCGCTGGGGCTTATGTTTTGATTAAACTTCAGCCTGTTTTAGCGCTGTCGCCCGTGACGGATGCGGTACTGGTGGTTTTGGGTGCGGTGACGGCGGTTGGCGCTTCTTTGGTGGCGATCGCCCAAATCGACATCAAAAGAGCTCTATCGCATTCTACCAGCGCCTCTTTGGGTTTGGTGTTTATCGCCGTGGGGCTAAATCAAGTTGACATTGCTTTGCTGTTGCTGTTCGCGCACTCGATCGCCAAGGGCCTATTATTCATGAGCGTAGGGTCAATTATTACCACAACTAACACTCAAGATTTAACAGAAATGGGTGGGTTGTGGTCGAAGATGCCTGCCACGACTACGGCTTATTTAGTAGGCGCTGCGGGGATGGTAGCGTTGTTGCCTCTGGGCAACTTTTGGGCGATGCGACGCTGGCTCAACGGTTTTTGGACGGTGCCTTTGTGGCTGGTAATAGTGCTGCTTTTAGTTAACGGTTTGACAGCGCTAAATTTAACTCGCATATTCGGTTTAGTGTTTGTGGGAAAACCGCAGCCGAAAACTCGTAGAGCTCCAGAAGTTGGTTGGCCGATGGCTTTGCCGATGGTAATTTTGACAGTGATGGGGTTGTTAGTGCCTTGGATGTTGCAGCAGTGGCAACTGTTAATTAGTTGGACTGGGCCTTGGGCGGAAACGGGGGATTTTGATGCTTTAAATTTGCTGTTGAAGACGCTGGATACGCCGCTGTTGTTGTTATCGGGGTTGATAGGCGTTGCGGTTGGGGTGGCGATTTATTGGTACGGGGTTTTACCTCGACCGGTACGGCTGCCGGTGCCGGCCTTGCAGGATTTGTTTGCTTATGATTTTTATATCGATCGAGTTTACCGCTTGACTGTGGTTTGGGCTGTGGCTTCAATTTCTAAAATCAGCGCTTGGACTGATAGGTATGTGGTGGACGGGGCGGTGAATTTGTTCGGTTTTGCCACAATTTTCAGCGGTGAAGGGTTGAAGTACAGCGGCACCGGTCAGTCGCAGTTTTATGTGTTGACTATTGCGACGGGAGTAGCTGTGTTGCTGGCGTTGATTATTTGGCAGTTTTAAACTGCAGAGGAGAGGTTGGCAGATGAATTTTTCGGGGTTTGTCTGCTTTTTGTCTGATGTTATTTAATTTTAAACCGCAGATGAGGGCGGATGAACGCAGATGAACGCAGATGATTTTATTCTGGGTTTGTCTGCTTTTTTATCTAATTTTACTCAAACTCGATCGGCCACAATTCGGCAACCGGAACTTCCCAACCGGGCAAAAGTTCGGGAATTGAAATCATGTCGCCATCTCTCAATACCACTGGCTCGGCTGTCCGAGTGTAAATTGTTACTGTGCGCTTGTCTGGGTCGATTAATATTCCTACTTTTGCTCCGAGTTCGATAAATGATAAAATTTTTTCTCGCAGGGGTTTGAGGCGATCGGACTGAGATTTGATTTCTACAACTAAGTCGGGAACGAGTTCGGCAAAATACCTTTTACTTTGTTTGAGGCGATCGGCTACCACAAACGAAACATCGGGTGCTGTAAGATTTGAATTGGGGAGAATAAACCCGCCGCTGGACTCAAACACTCGTCCGAGTTTGCGGGGTTTGACCCAGTTACGCAAAAGACTCCCAAACTCTGCCCCAATTTCGCTCGATACAAGGTCTGATGGGCCCACAATGATAATCTTCCCATCTACCAGTTCTAATTGGTAGTCTAGATGCACTTCCGAGAGTATACCTTGCAGTTGTTCCAAGTCGGCAACGGTGAGGCGAGTGGAAGGAGAACCGGATTTAATTTGCAAATCTTCTCGATCTGTAAGACTTGAGGTCATAGAAGGATTCCACAGACATTTGAATCTATGTTAACAAGAAAATTAGCCGATCGCTTTTATATGTAGTTGCTTTGCGTTAATGTTAAATATAGCTCTAAATACTGTGTAACAAAGGAAAGTTTTAATTGATGCTCAGTGCTTTAATCTGGATACCAATGTTGGCTGCTGCCCTGATTGGGTTGTGGCCCGGTTCAGTGAGTTCTAAAATAGTTCGGAATGTCGCGATCGCCATTGCGGCCATAACTTTTATTCTTTCGGTGATTTTGGCAGTTCAGTTTGATGCCAGTATCAGTCAGTTGCAGTTTGCGGAATTCATTCCTTGGATAGATGTTTTGGGATTGAATTACAATCTCGGCGTTGATGGTTTGGCTCTGCCTTTGGTAATTTTAAATACTCTGCTGACAGGAATAGCTATTTACGCTACGGATGAGTCGATCCGCAGACCTCGACTTTATTATTCTTTGATTCTGTTAATTACTGGCGGCGTAACAGGGGCTTTTTTATCTCAAAATTTGCTGCTGTTTTTCCTGTTTTTTGAGGTAGAATTGATTCCGCTTTACCTGTTAATTGCGATTTGGGGAGGCGAGCGCCGGGGTTATGCTGCTACTAAGTTTTTAATCTATACTGCATTTTCGGGAATTGTGCTTCTGGCTGCTTTCTTGGGCACTGGTTGGCTTAGCGGTGCTTCGAGTTTCGATATGGTTGGTGCAGCGGGCGCATCGCATTTGCAAGGAGGATTGCCATTGCCTTTGGTAAGGCAAATTGTTTTGCTGGCAGGGGTGTTGCTGGCTTTTGGAATTAAGATGCCTTTGGTGCCTTTTCATACTTGGCTGCCGGATGCTCACGTAGAAGCTTCGACGCCGGTTTCGGTGCTGCTGGCGGGGGTGCTTTTGAAGCTGGGAACTTATGGGATGCTGCGCTTTGGTTTAGGTTTGTTTCCAGAGGCGTGGGCGGTGGCGGCGCCGATTTTGGCGAGTTGGGCGGTGGTGAGTGTGCTTTACGGGGCGAGTTGCGCGATCGCCCAAAAAGATATGAAAAAAATTGTAGCTTACAGTTCGATCGCTCACATGGGCTACATTTTGTTAGCTAGCGCCGCAGCTACTCCGATTAGTATGCTGGGAACTGTTTTGCAAATGGTTAGCCACGGTTTAATTTCGGCGCTGCTATTTTTGAGTGTCGGTGTTATTTACAAAAAATCCGGCACCCGCAACATCGATGTGCTCAAAGGTTTGTTCAATCCCGATCGCGGTTTGCCGATGATTGGCAGTTTAATGATCCTCGGCGTGATGGCAAGTGCTGGCATTCCGGGTTTGGCTGGATTTATTGCTGAATTTTTGATGTTTCGGGGCAGTTTGCCAGTGTTTCCCGTGCAAACTTTGCTCTGCATGATCGGCACTGGTTTAACTTCAGTTTACTTTTTACTTATGGTCAACCGCGCCTTTTTCGGCCGCCTTTCGGATGTGGTGGTAAATTTGCCGCAAGTCCGCTGGCGCGATCGCATCCCTTCGCTGGTTTTAGCAATAATTATCGCCATCATGGGAGTGCAGCCGGGAGTTTTAATTGCTTTGAGCGAAAAAACTGCGATCGGAATGGTTGCTAATGTGCCACCGCAAGTTAAAGTGATTGCTCAAAACTTGAAATAAAATATGACCTAGGTTCGTAGTCAGGAATGCCAGTCCTCTCTTAACAGCTTTTAGTCTATAGGTTAGTAGTGAGGAGTGCCAGTCCTCTCTTAACAGCTTTTAGCCCATCATTAAAGGACTAAAGTCCTTACTACAAACTTATTTCTTCGTTCTTCCTTCTATTCAGGCTTAATTAAAATGACAAGTACCGTATTAAAACCATCTTCCCATCCCCTATCCGCATACATTGACATCTTGGAATCAGGCAAAGCTTTACTGCCTGAATCTACGGAAAATGTAGTTGAAGTTGTCGGCATTCTCAAAAGTTACGGTGTGGTTCTCGATGCCTATTCTCGCAATCTCAACTATATTGCAGAAGAACAGTTTTTAGTGCTTTTTCCGTTTTTTAAATATTTCAACGGAGATGTGACTCTGCCCAAACTAATGCGCTATTTGTGGCATGATCGCATAAATTTCGAGTATGCTGAGTATGTTATGAAAACTATGCTGTGGCACGGCGGCGGGGGTTTTGACAGTTATTTGGATTCCCCGGAATTTAGCAGTTTGGTCGAAAAGGCGATCGCTGCTAAACTGAAAGGCAATTTTTTCATGCAGGGACTCAACAAAGCATTTCCTGATTTTTTGCCGGAACAAGTGCGGATGCTGGCTTACTACACGGGTCTCGGTCAGTTTTGGCGGGTAATGAGCGATTTGTTCATCGACTTATCTGATTCCTACGAAGCCGGCAAAATTAAGTCTATCGCAGACGTAGTTGATTTTGTCTTAGCAGGTTTGGTTAGCGCCGCTAGTTTACCAATTACCTACAGCGTCAAGATTGGCGGTCAAGTCTACGATATCATTCCGGCCTCGGCTAACTTGACATTTTTACCAGATGTAGCAGTGCCTTATGTAGAGTCAATTTTCTTTCGGGGCACTGCGTTTTTTGGCACAGTTTCCTACAACGCTCAAGCCCATCAAATCCCGGAAAAACAAAAAGATTTTGCCTACGGGGCTTTGTTTGCTGACCCTTTACCTATTGGAGGCGCAGGGATTCCGCCAACTCAATTGATGCAAGATATGCGGCATTATTTGCCGGAGTATTTGCACGAAGTTTACCGCACTAGCTGTCGGGGTGAAGATGATCTGCGGGTGCAAATTTGCCAAAGTTTTCAGAAGTCGATGTTTTGCGTGACGACGGCGACTATTTTGGGTCTAGCACCTCATCCCATGAATACCTCCGATCCAGAGGAAAAAAAGGCTAATCGCGCTTATTTGGAAGGTTGGATGGATCGATTTGGAAATTCTCGCTTGGATTGGGCAAATCAGCCAACTAACCGGGCCTGTCAGTTGTTCCCCGAACGGTAGAAAGGCGACTGGTTTTTAGGGCGCAATGTCTCTAGGATTTGCAACGATATTACCTGAAGAAAGCAATTGCTTACTTTTGGATACCGAAAGCTCATCCTGGCGATCGCAATGATATCATGTCCCGTAAAATAGCCGTTATCAGGCAAGTAGTGAAAACTTCAGTCCCCAGACTTTTATGAGGACTGAAGTCCTCACTACCAAACAATTTTATAGTAGTCATTTTAGCGGACATAATATGACCTGGTGAACTGCTTGTTTTCGGGTTATTGCGATTGCTTTCATCAGATATCGCTCCGCTAACGCTTAGACTGGACAATCACAGGATAAAACACTTGTTATTTCCGAACTATTTAGATGCGGACTAGAAGACTCAGGCCATGAGAGTCCGTGCCACAAGTTCCAAGCAAAACATAAGTTTCTGCTAAATCTTTGACTAAAGCAGTTTGTTTGGGGCTTGGTTTCCAAGGATTGGGATTACCGTAAGCATAGTAGGTTTCTACACCGTCAATGCCGAAACGGGCTGCTTCTGGGATTAGTTGATCAGCAGTCGATCGATACCTGCAAGGATGTGCGAGAACTGCTAAACCTCCTGCTTCATGAATAGCTTCAATTACCCTGGCTGCTGAATAAAAATAAGTGCCTTCAGTGCTTTTCCCTCGCAAGTAAGGTTTGAGACTGGGATGTTGTGGATCGAAGGCGTAAGCGAGAATGTGTACCTCATTGTTGAGCAATTCGGCATTAATTTCAGCGCCTGTCCAGAGACTAGGTGCTTCGCTATTTTTGTCGGCATGGTTTAATTTCCAATTATCCAGCCAAATTTGAGCTTTAACGTAGCCTTGGGTGCTGTGGTGGTCGGTGATAGCGAAGCCCTTGAGACCCCCGGCTATGGCTTGTTCCATCAATTTCTCTGGCTGCAATCGCCCGTCGGAGTAGACTGTGTGCATATGAAAGTTATAGGAACCCGGACAGCTATCGGCATCAATTGTCTGGAAGACTTGTTTGAGTGCTGAGCTATTCTGGGCTTCTGGTCGGAGACTAGAAGCGGGGGAGGTAGCGAAATTGACAGCCATAAGCGTTATTATAAAAAAAACTAACCTTGTTTAATATATCTAATAAATTGATATGTTGCACCTGTGGCAATAGTCGGCTGTGGGATTGAAACATCTGGCGGATTGTTGCGTTCGGCACAAGATATCCATTCACTCGCACATCTTGCACAATTCTTTATCCAGAATTTTATCGTCGGGTGGGGCGGGTTTATGAGATGATTGATTTTAGGCAATTATACTTGGTAAAACTCGTCCCGGACGGTTTGTTGACAATGCCACAAGATATCAATTACTCGCACATATTGCATCATTTTTAACAACAGGCAAGATGCCTGTTCCACAAAGAGTAAATTTTATTGTGGGGAGTAGGGGTTGGGCAGGAGAGCTCGCCATTAAAAGGTTTGTTGAGAATGGCACAAGATATTAAGTCAATCGCATTTTAAACCGGCGGCTGCGGCTGTGGAAAATTCGCTCGGCACAAAGGTAACGCCATATATTGCTGTAGAACAGGATACAATATGCGCCACTCGTTTAGGAGGGTTTTTCCGATTTCCAGTCTTCGAGTCAAACTCAATTATACCCGTGGCTCCTTCGGCTTTAAAGTTGGGATCGGCTAAGGTTTTTTGCATTCCTTCGCGACTGGGTTCTGGCTGCATTTCTAGGGCTTTAATCAGCGTCCGGGCGGCATCGTAAGTTAAAGCCGATCGAGTATTGACCGGACCTCCCCACAATTTTTCAGCGTTTTGCGGAAATTTTTTGTCAAAACTTATTAACGGATGCCAAAACACGGATATGCCCAGTTTTTCAACAGACTTTAGCTGTTTTGCTACTTCTAACGTTCTCGGCTCGTACAGCGTCCAGGGCCCGACAATCCAATTGCGATCGCCATTAGCTTTAATCATTTCGATCGCATTTTCCAGCGAATTAGTGACTTGACCGTCGGGAATGACAAGTAAAGCTGTTTTTCCGGCTTTCTCAACTTCTTTGATTGCTGCTTCTGCGTCTAAATTATTTTTAGATAAATCGTAATAATTCCTAATTCTAAAAGTCGAGCCTCCTTTTGCTTCAAATTGCTCTTTGAATTCTTCCCATAAAGAAGCGCTAAACGGACTGTTGGGATTGTAAAATACTGCGGCTTTTTTCTCACCGACCAAGAGCAGTTGATTTACTAAAGCTTCAGCTTCTATGCTAGTTGTCGGAGCCGTCCGAAAGAAAAATTTTCGAGGTTTTCGCGTCAGTTCTTCGGTTGTGCTTCCCGGAGAAATGGCGACGAGTTGATTTTGATTGTAAATATCTACTGTTTCCACAGTCATATCGCTAGTATAGTGTCCGATGACTGCTAGAATATCGGGCTGAGCGACCAGATAATTAGCCCTTTGAACCGCGTATGATTTGATATTGCCATCATCAGCAATGATGACTTTGAGACCTTTTCCTTTAATAGCTTTTGGTTCTAGAAAGCCTTGACCGGGAAAATCTTTATTGTTCTCATTTGCAGCCAGAAGACCTAAATTAACTTCGGTTTGAGCTTGAGCAATGCCACGCAGCAGTTCTTCTGCTAAATTTGCGTTGAAGATGCTGCCGTCCTGATTTCTGCGGATGGGAACAACAATTGCGATCGTGTAATATTCTGCATTTATTGCCTTCAGCAGAGCATTGTTGATGTAAATTAAAGTTTCTGGATCTCTGCGGTCTTCCCGCCAGGACTGTTTGAGCAATTTTAAAGCTTCGGGATAATTTGAGTCGGCAAACTCATTGATTCCCCTTTGCTTTGACCACAGGGCGGAGGTTTGCACTAGGAGTTTTTTGCCGGAACTTACACCATCTGCGGAGGGTTTAGGCAACGTTGGTTGCGAGGAAATTCTGGGGATTAGCGGGGAAATTCTGGGGATTAAAAATACGATCGCCCCAAAAGCCGCAATTCCCGCAAAGCCGAACAGCAGCCAGCGCCAGCCCGATCGCAACTTCCGCGAAGTTTTGGGTAACTCGCGCCCTGGGACGATCGACAAATCCAATTTTTGCAAAACTTCATCAACCGATTGGTAGCGGTCTTGAAAGTGGAAACGTACCATCTTGGTTAAAATATTTTTGAGCTTGTCGCTAACAGGTTCAGAGGTTAAATAATCCCAGACAATTTCACCAGTTTCGGGGTCTTGCGGCAGATTGGTGGGACGCCGCCCGGTGAGGGCTTGAATCGCGATGATTCCTACTGCATAAATATCATTGTAGGGTTGCGGGAGAGACCGCGTATCGTGTTGTTCGGCAGGCATATAACCCCTGGTGCCGATCGCCTGCGAGCTGAATATTTCACCTGTAGAGTTAGAGGTAAAAGTGCCGATTTCTTTGACGGCCCCAAAATCAATTAAAACAATTTTTTGATCTGTTTCGCGCCGAATTAAGTTAGCAGGTGTAATGTCCCGGTGAATAATATTTTCTTGGTGGACTGATGTTAATATTTCCAGAACTTCCCGCAACAAAGCAACGGTATTTTGCTCATTCCACCGATCGCCCGCAGTGAGTTCTTGACTAAGCGGATGTCCTTCAACATATTCTTGAACTAAGTAAAAATAATCGTTTTCTTCAAAGCGATCGAATAATTCGGGAATGCGCGAGTTTCTCCCCAGACGGCACAAAGCGCTAGCTTCCCTTTCAAATCGCTTCCTTCCCTTCTCCAAGACTCGCGGATCGTTCGATGGGGGAAAAGGAATTTCCTTAACAACGCACAGAGGATTATTGGGTTTGTTTCGTTGTGCAGCCGTGTAGGTTCTAGCAAACCCTCCCTGTCCCAACAAAGCGAGAATTTCGTAGCTTTCATGCAGGATATGCCCTAAGTTGACACACATAAATTTTCCAACACCTCTTGACAGGCTGCGGCCTTTAATGTTGATTATAGGGACTTAAACCAAAAATTAGTCCCTTTTATTGTAAAATCCATTGTAGTGTAGTTGGCGCTTCCACGTCGAAAAACTCTCATAAAGGAAACAACTCCCACCGCCATGCCCCCATGATTCGATAAATGGTGTCGTCGCGAGAGACGATGTTTTTACCCACAAATCCCAAAAAACGGGATTCACCCTCATCATAGATGACTCAGGTAAGGGCGAAAAAGTGGCTCTTTAACAGCAAGAGTTTGCCGACAATATATGGCGTGGAATCACCCAAACTGATAACTGGGTAGTCTTCGGAATGAACATTTATATGATGGAGTAAAAAGTCTGCCATTAGATGTAAGCTGTTAAGCATTTACACTACGATCAGAGTCTTACTTTTTAAAGTTAAGACTGTTAATACCGTCGCAGTTGGTAGCCGTGCTAGCAAAAATTATCCCGGTAATTTTAAGCGGCGTCTGAAAGAACACTTGATTCCTGATAATGGTTTTAAGCTCGAACGTTTTGGCTTTATTTGATATCAATTCCGGCTACGCCGGAATGATGATATCAAATCCGCGCTTCATCGTCGGGCGTAAAGTCGAATCAAACTGCCAACAAATAATTCGCGTAATATTCATTCTTTTGACTCACCGTCAACAGTCAACAGTAAACAGTCAACAATCATTCCGGTGCAACCGGAATCGATATGATTCCTCTACAAAGCCAATAAAAGAGCCGTGTAAATTCCAGCACCAAGAGCAAATGCCCAAAACCGACTTTCTCGTTCTTCTGGCAATTCTTCTTTGAGGACGTTGAGAACAATTCCTCCGGCTAAAAAAGCAAATAAAACTGCGATCGTAGTTTTTCCAATTTCAGTAGCGCTACCCAAGACCCACCCCACAAGAATAGCTGCTGCTAGTATCCAGCGCCCGATGCGGTCATAAATATGTTTGTGGTGTTCCCGCAAACCAGAGTCGTTCACTGCAAAGTGCAATGCCATTGCACAAGAAAACAACAGCAGATTGGTAAGGCCCGGTTCTTCCCGATGCAGCAGCAGATAGCCAATCAAAGCGTTGTAGATTGAAAAAGAGCCAATGTGCAACCAAAAAACACCAAGACTGGTCACATCCTCTTTGCCACGCTGACGAGATAAATTTGCAATTCGTTCCAGGCCGTAAAATACAGTCAATCCTAACAAAGCTATTAAATAAACGTGGTGTTCTAGATAAGAAATAACTCCTGCTTCTACTTGCTCTAATACCGCTTGGTGCAGATTTAATTCCGGTAAAATATGCACAAAAACATAAGCTACCGAAACCCCACTCGCCGCTGAAAGCCAGCCACTGCCAGGAATAGGAGCAAACCGCAACTTGCCGCAAAATAAATGTGTCAGCGCTAAAGTAATGGCAATCAGCGCGGTTAAAGCTAAAGTATTAGGAGCAGATCGTAAAGCTGCTGTTATTACCATAATTATGGTCAAGCAAATTAATCCTCGCCTAAAGCTTTAATGACTTGGTGATACTGCTCTTGGAGATCTTTCTGGTCTTGCTCCTGAGAGATTTGTTCGCGGCTACTATTTAAAATCATCTCCGCCTGACGGCGTAAAGCTTCTCGTTGTTTGGAATTGCGGGTGTAAGCAGCGATGCAAGCTATAGCTTCCAATAAGCGAATTGTTACCGCCACATCTGATTTACTGTACTGGCGAATTTGGTTAAAGGCAGTACCGACTAACCCTTCAAACGTCACTCCTTCAACAATGACGCGCAAATTCTGTTCATCGTCGTAGCGATAGGGCGAGGGAAAATCCCTTTGAGCGAGGCGGGATAATCCGGCGCTGAGTCTATCGATACACCGAATCGCAGTAAACGGATCGTTGATACCAGGAGAAATCGCACGCAAGGCAATTTCAACTAACTGATCGATTGGAAATTCTACATCTTGATATTCAGTCCGTTCTTGGCCCAGAATAAAAGCATCGTTAATCTGTTGTTTCAAGCTTTGATTCACCTGTTTTTCCGGGAAAACCATCGCTAAATCGCTGCCCTTGACAATAAACTTTCCCGGTCGAGTTGTCAGACGTACAAGCAGATTGTACTGACGGGCAATTTTCATTAATTCGTCGTCATCGATTGCTTGCAAATAACCCTCACCAGTGGCTTTGATTGGACTTGCTTCCGAGTCAAAATTTGCAGGAATTTCTCCCACTTGTTGTCGCGAGTTGTTCGCTTTACCTTCTCCGATTTTTTCGGGAAACAGACGATCTAGAGCTTGGTCTAAATCGCCACTAACCTGAGTAATTACATGGGAGGCTTGAATAATGGTTGATGCGTGATGGATAAAGTAAATCAGTACGCCGATACTGGCAATTGCTAATCCGGTACCAACTGTAACCGAGAGTTGGGGTACAAAGAGGCTGTATCCTTCTCCTTCTGCATGAATGGTTCGCAGTACGAGTAAACAGTAAATAAACGTGCCAATGAAAGTGCCAAGCACGATTTGATTGCCCGTATCCTGCATAAAATTACGCAGCAATCGGGGACCAAAATTTGAACTCGCCAACTGAAGCGCCACAATAGTAATAGAAAAAGCTGTAGCAACAACGCTGATCATTGAACTGGCAACCGATGAAAGAACCGATCGCGCACCATCGGTTCCACCCGTGTAAATCCACCTCCAGTTTGGTATATTACCCGTGCGGTCAAGTGTCAGCATGGCGATCGCTAAAACGATCGACCCCAGCGCCATCAACGTTGGGATAAACCAGTAGCTAGAGTGCAGTGAATCCCAAAGTTTGCTTAACTTGACATTTTTCATGAGTTGGTGTGGGGTTAAGATTGTCCATTGCCGTCTTGTTGCGATCGCTGTTCAATAAGTTGTCGCAGAGAACCGCTGATGCTGCGGGGTTTGGGAACTTCGCCATTACCAGCGGGCCATCCTTCGCGTTGACGTTTGCGATCGCCATCCGTCTCTTCGGTTTGGTCGTGAAACAAAATTTGCTGCGTAGGAAAGGGCAAGTCGATGCCATTGGCAGTCAGCTTTTCCTTAATCGCAAAAAGTACCTTGTCCCGCGATCGCAGATCGTCAAGTCGTCGCGGCGGAGCAATCCACCATCGAGCGCGGATATTGACGGTACTTCCTGCAAGTTCCATCAGCAGCACGTCAGGAGCAGGATCATTCAAAACCTCATCCACACTCTGCAGGGCTTCCATCATTAACTGCTTGGCTCGGTGGATATCATCGCCGTAGCCGATACCAACGTCGTATTCCATCCGGCGTTTCTCAAAGGCGGTATTCACAGTAACAGAATTAATGAACAATTCCGCATTGGGAATTACAATCCGGCGACCATCATAGGTTCTAATTGTTGTAGCGCGAGTTTCAATATTTTCTACCGTTCCCTCAAAGTTTTTAAACACAATCTGGTCATCGATTTGGAACGGTTCCGTCAAAAGAATTAGGATACCAGCTAGGAAGTTTTGTAAGATATCGCGAAAGGCAAAACCAATCGCTACCCCGCTAATTCCTAGCAGTTGCACCAAATCGCCTGCTTTAAATGTGGGAATTACAATCGACAAGGCAATAAACAGACCAATCAGAACAGTAATACCCTGCGCTAACCTTCCCAACACCAGTCCCAAATTCCGGGATTGGCGGTGGTTGCGGGTAAGCCGCCTGACCGCTCTCTTAATTGACCTCCCAACAAAGAAAAAGATTGCGAAAACAAGGAACGCTAGTACCATATTAGGCAGCAGGACAATGAAGCCATTGATCATGCTCTCAATCTTGTTCCAGACTCCGGATATTTCTGCTGTCATAAAACTTCCTCTTGCATCATATCGATTCCGGTTGCACCGGAATGCTTGTTGACTGTTGACTGTTGACTGTTGACTGTAGAAGGAGGGGTCAAAAAAATGAAAATTGCGCGAATTATTTGTTGGCAGCTTGATTAGACTTTACGCCCGACGATGAAGCGCGGATTTGATATCATTCCGAAGCATCCGGAATTGATATCAGTCATTATTGATAGTATTAAAATTAGCCACGTCAAACTCTATCTTAAGGCTGTAGATTACTTTAACGTGAGGCTAATTTAGGACTTACACAGCCACAGTAAATATTGGGGATGGTTCGTTACGCATAAAGCTAACGCACCAACAATTTTTTTCAAGTGGATATCGAAGCCACATCTTGGCCGTTGAGTTTTTGTGCGATCGCATCCAGCACCATCTGTTCTGCTTCGGAAACCTCTCCCTTACTTTCGGCAATGCGACGGCATTGAGCTAATAGCGGTACTGCAAAGTCGGGGTTAAGTTGCTCTAACAATGCACCCAATGGTTTGGGGGACTTGATGTTAGCAGCAATCCTTTTGAGAGAATCGGCATTTAATTGCAATACCTTCAATTCTGGCAGAATATCTTCCCAGTTTTTGTTGGGATAACTTGCCAAAATCATGTGAACCATAATTTGATCCATCGCTGCTTGCTGCGCGATCGCAACATCGAGATATTTCTCGCTTTGTTGCTGGATCGCTTGCAGCGTTTCGGTTCCAGGTTCTTCAGTCTCTTCCCTCAGTTTGGCTTCGTAAAACTGGCGCGCCGCATATCCCAGCGCGTACAGCATCGTAGCATTCGTACTCGCACCAATCATCGCGCCAGCCAGCGGTACGTTGCGTAAAAAGCCCAAACCAGCTCTCATTGCGTTGCTACCGCCTAGCGCTAACCCAAAAATTGCCAAAACCTCGCCTTTTCGGGCTGGCTGTTGCAAATCCATCCCATAAGCGGCGGCAATTTCATAAACCATTTCGGTTTGAATCGCAGTAGTCGCGGCTAAATCGATCGCCAGCAGTGCAGCCGCGACACCGGGTAAAATGCTGCTAGCAAATCCGACACCACCGGCGTGGATCGCTTTTTCCACCATAATGCGATGGGCAATTTCGCTGGGTTCTTCATTGGGATACTTTTGTTGGAGTTCCTTGACTTGAGCTTCGGCTTTGGCTAAGTCGATGCGATCGCTGACCCCAACTAACCAATCAAGTCTGAGTACCCCTGCCACTTGTTTAACAAAGGGAAGATTGCCAACATAAGTTACCGCATCTCCGGTTCCTTGCGTCGCTTGTCCAATCCATCGATAAGTTTGTTTAGCAGCAGCTTCCCCCCAATCAAATGCTGTGTCAAAAACCGCTTTGCCTGTATTCATTGCAGATTCTGTTGTCTCGGCAATGAAATTTAACAAACCAGTTTTTTGCTGTGAATTAGTTTCTTTTTTTGGGTTTGATTGGTCATCCATCACTGTTTTTTCAATTAACTACAATACGCCAGATTTTCTGCTTGGACGTAACCTTTCAGAGGCACTGTAATCGGCACCCAACCATCCGTTCCTATACTTTCAATCGTCACTCTTCGTCCACTCGCAACGACTCCAACCCTTTCCCCATCAGTGGAAGGTGCTTGATGTACGTTAATTCCTCTGGCTGCTGCAACTTGCCGGCAGTTAGTAGGAGGCGGGACGGTTGCCGCTTCACACGCTCCGAGAAAACCACCATATACGTAGCCTTTTATCGGAGCTGTAATTGGTACCCAGCCATTCTCACCAAGACTTTGAATCGTCACATTTCGTGCGGAACCGATGATGCCAACCGCTTCGCTGTTAGCAGTCGGTTGTCGCCGAACATTAAGGCCATTCCTCGCAATAACCTGGCGACAGCTATCCGGTACTTGCGCTAGTAAAGATTCACCTTGAATCTGTTTTTGATTTCTATCAGAGGCGAACGAGGGAGCAACTAAAACCGTTGCCGTTAACAATATCGAAGTTGTTAACCTTGTATATTTTTGCCAGATCCTCTGCTCTTGCATCGCTTTATCTCCTTTTAAATCTCTATGCCAAAACCTTAGAAAAGGTTTTTAGCTCGTTCATCTTCTCCAAGAAAGGATGAATCATCATCACAATGGTATAAAATCTTTCGACTCGCTCCTGTGCTTGTTGAATTTTCAGGTTTTATCATCGCTAATCAAGCATAAACGCGAGGTTTGCGAGCGCCAACAGCAGCACCAATCATTGCCGCTGCCAAACTTAGCAAAGAGCCAAGTAGAAATGACCAAGTAGCTTTAGCTGTATTACCAGCTATATCGCGAACTTGATTTGGGTCTACATTCGGCGCTTGATTGGGTATATTAACGCCGCCCTGTTGTTGTACTTGATTGGCAATTTCTCCAGCATTAGCAGCCGCAGCGCCAACAGCACCCGATATCCCGCTTCCTAATAACCAAGCACTAAGTGCTAATGTAGCTCCCCAAAGAATTGCTGCATTCAAAAGTGCTGTTTTCTTGGTCATCGGGCCGCAGCTTTGAGCCATCACCCAACCGCCCAAAAATAGGGAAATCAGCAAACTAATAATCGACCAAATTACGACCCCAATACCAACGGAACCTGCATCCGCGCCTGTTGCACCTGCGGTTAATCCGATCGCCATTCCCAAAGCGCTTAAAATTAGTTGAGTACCCAGAGCGATCGCAATTCCTGCCAAAATTGGCCCCCACCTCACTTGGTCGTGGTAATCCACCGGCGGATTGACGATGGTAGGCTCAGTGAGTTCACTGCCCGATCGATCTGGATGAGTCATAAAAGATTAACCCCTGCGTTACGTTGTTGCTTTTTTTCCGTTGCTTGTAATTTAATTTTACTTAATAAGTATTACGAGAATATCTACCGAGGGGCATAATATTTTTTTATTTAATAATTTTAAATATCAAAAGTAGTAATTTCGCTCATAAATCGAAATCTAATTCAGAAAAAACCCCAGCAGCTAGTTAGAGATGTCCTTAATTTTGTAGGATCTCGCGTAGTTAAGGTGATAATAAAACCTAATAAATCCTTGTGATAGTTGGTTGCAGAAACGTTGTAAGTTGGCTCCACCCAACCTACGAATGATTAGATAAATTTATTACATTCAGTACAGGAATCCTAAATTCATCTACCTAAAGATATAAAAATAGAAAAAAATATCGCTATTTTGATGATTCTCAATTTGCTGAATCATTCATAAGAAGGAAGTATTAGAACTGATATCTATCTAAAGTAGGTACACAAGTTGATGTAGATAGTACACGAAAAAACAATGTTACTTTACAAAATTGAGGATTTTAATCCCAACTACCGCCAAGCAGCTTTTGATGACGACGATATCAAAGGGCTGGATGTGTATGGCGGAAATACCCATGATAAAATTGGCACGATCGATACTGTGCTGGTAGATGAGACAGGACGTTTCCGCTATTTTGTGGTAGAGACTGGTTCTTGGATTTTTGGCAAAAAAGTTTTACTTCCCATCGCTCTTTGTCGGATTGATTTTAAGGGGGGGCGCGTTTACGCTACAGGTTTGCAGAGTAAAGACCAAGTGGAAAAACTACCCAGGTATGAGCATGGGACGGCAGTTGATTACGATTATGAAGAACAAGTGCGGGGTATTTATCGTACTTCAACAGTAGAAGCGTCTGTACCAGTAGAAGCATCATTACCTTTAGAAGGGCCTGTTCCAGTTTCGAGAACGTATTCTGTCTCGCCTCCAGCTCGTAAAGCTCCCTATGACCGGGATACCTATACTTACGAGCGAGAACCCGAATTGTATCAGATGAACGAACAGGATCATCAAAAACTCAAACTGTACGAAGAACGATTAGTTGCAGATAAAACCCGTCGCAAAACAGGCGAGGTAATAATTGGCAAACAAGTTGAAACCAAAACGGTACAACTGGAAGTTCCTGTAGAAAAAGAGCGAGTGGTGATTGATCACACAACTTCAGAATATGCAGGGAGTCGAGTAACTCCAGATACCGCCTTCAAGCAAGAAAAAATGGCACACTTTGAAATCTACGAAGAAAGTGTCGATATCAAAAAGCAGGCCTTCGTGCGCGAGGAAGTGCAAGTCAGAAAAGAAGTTGAGCAAGATACGGTTGAGGTAACAGATACAGTACGTCGCGAAGAGTTAGATGTAAAAAAAACAGAATGGGATTCGTCGGAGCGGAAAAAAAGTAATCCGCTTTAACTCAGCCAAAGAGTATCGTTAAAAATGCAAAAATCAGGAGGAAATTTATCATGTCTACTCGCAGGCATTTACCGTCAATCAGCGTAGCCTTTTTAGCTTTAGCTGTTAGTGTCAGTGGCACTGGCTTTGTGCTAAGTTCCCAGCAAGTTGCTGCTCAACAAGCTAAATCGAAATTTCCTGATGTACCGCCGAATTACTGGGCGCGTCCGTTTATTGATTCCTTATCTGAAAAAGAGATTGTTACCGGATATCTAGACGGAACTTTTAGACCCAAACAGGCTGTGGACCGGGATGAATTTTCGGCGATGATCCGCCAAGCTTTTAATCGAGCAAGCGTTAGAAATATCCCGAGTGGAAGTTACTTTAAGGATGTGCCTCAAAACTATTGGGCAGAAACTCCGATTCAAGAAGCTTATGAAGCGGGATTTATGAATGATTTTCCCGGAAATGAGTTTCGTCCGAAGCAGCCCTTGACTAAGGCACAAGCATTAGTTGTGTTAATGAGGGGTTTAAATATGGATTACAATCGCCCTGTTGTCAAACCCGATCAAGCTGCTGCAACTCCCGCAAGGCCAACTCCAGTAAATAAACGTCGAATTGCTAGGAACCGTTTGGCATTTCCCCTCGCAGCGACTGTTTTGATGCAGCCGTTATTACCTGTAGTGGCAAGGCAGCAGCCTGCGGCTGCGCCCGCACCTAAATCGGCTAAGACTGTTCCATCAAGAACGACAAAAGCTGCAACAGCGCCTGCTAAAAATTCGGCATTAGATTTTCTCAATTCGTACTATAAAGATGCGGGGAAACTTCCTAAATATGCGGTTGAGCCAGTGGCAGCAGCGACAAAGGCAAAGATAGTGGTCAACTATCCAGATCCCAGAGCTCTTAATCCGAACGAGTTGCTCAGTCGGGGTAATGCTACTGCCCTAATTCATCAAGCTTTGGTCAATCAAGGTCAGATAGAACCGCTTCCAGACAAGAATACTGCTAAGTACATTCCTAACAGTCCACGTCGCTAGTGTTCCCATCAACATTAACTTTTTTACCCCTGGATTCGATTGACTCGGAACCAGCGATAGCCGTAGGCTTCTAAGGGAATAGAGGGCGAGTCGGCATCGAGAGATTCATAGAGCCGATCGCCAAATAAATCGAACAGATTGCTGTATTCGTTAGATTTGAGCGTAGCAGTACAAGGCTTGTCGGCTAGATTGTGCACAACAATCACCGTCCTGCCTTGCCAGTCGCAGCAGTGGGCTAAAACCGAGGGAGAGTCGGTTTCCAGAATGTGCCACTTGCCCCTACCCAACTCAGGACATTGCTTGCGGATGCTGATTGCACGTTCCATCCAGTTAATTAATGAGCCAGGATCGCGCTGCGCTGCGACGACATTGACTTGTTTGTAACCGTATTCTCCGTTGGCGATCGCAGGTCTGGCAAGGGCATCAGTTGCAGCCGTCGAGAAGCCACCATTCGCTGCATCTGACCATTGCATCACCGTGCGGACGCTACCTCGACCTTCCAGCGAAAGATCATCGCCCATGCCAATTTCTTCGCCATAGCGCAGCATGGGTGTACCAGGCAGAGTGAAAAGCAAGCTGTAGACCAGTTCAATCCGGCGGCGAGATCCTCCCATCATCGGTGGTAAGCGGCGACGAATCCCGCGCCCGAAAATTTGCATAGTTTTCTCAGGGGCAAACGCTGCAAAAATTTCCTCTCGTTCCGATGAAGTAATGCGGTCTAGCGTCAGTTCATCATGGTGGCGCACAAAATTAAGCCACTGACAAATATCAGGAATATCCGGTAAGGTTTTTAGTCCATCGCGCAATGCTGTGGATTCTTGACGCGCCAGTGCCAAAAACAGATGCTGGTTCAGCAAAAAGTTGAACAGGATGTGCATTCTGTCGCCCTTATCAAAGTAGATAGAAATTTGCTCGCGATCGACATTTGCTTCTGCCAGCAACACTGCATCACCCCGACGCGATGACACAAACTCTCTCATTTCTTCCAAGAAACCTCGCAGGCTTTCGGGGTCTGCACCTTCGATGCCAATTCCTTTAATTAAAAAGGGAACAGCATCAATGCGAAATCCAGACACGCCCAGTTCTAGCCAGAAACCCATAATTTTGCAGATTTCTTCTCGTACCGCCGGATTGCCAATATTCAAATCTGGCTGTTCTTTATAGAAGTGATGCAAATAGTAAGCTTTTGCTTGTTCGTCGTACTCCCAAATACTGTCCTCGGCATCGGGAAACACCAGCAACTCTGGATCAGTTTTGGGTGGATTTTCTGACCACACGTAGTAATTGCGATACTTGGAGTTTTTATCGCTTTTGGATGCCACAAACCAAGGATGCTGATGGGACGTATGATTTACTACTAGATCGATCAGCACGCGAATCCCTCGTTCCTTTGCTTGGTGCATGAACTCGACAAAATCTCCCAGGGTTCCCAGTCGCGGATCAATGTTGTAGTAATCCATCACGTCGTAGCCATTGTCCCGGTTAGGGGAAGGATAAAACGGCAGCAACCACAAACAAGTAATTCCTAGCGCGGATAAATAGTCTAGGCGGTTGATAAGTCCTTGAAAGTCGCCGACACCATCGCCGTCCGAGTCCATGAAGGTTTCAACATCAAGGGAGTAGACAATTGCGTTTTTATACCAGAGGTCTTTCATTGCACTAAATTTATTAATAGAGAAAGGGTGTAACATGGCTGTGTTCAGAAACCTGGTCACAGGGCCATTTAGGAAGCTGAATTCCACGGCTATAGCTCATCCTTCGGAAGATGAGCCTAAGTTATGTTTGTCCAGATTCAAAATCTATCCATATCAATCTCGATGAAATATCTCTCACTATAATAAATCAATTACGAAAAAAAAACGGTTGCTCAGGCTGATTAGCATTAGCTGGAGCGATCGCTACCAATTTCCGATTAGATGTTCATGCCAATAGCCAACTTGTTGAGCTTGTAGCTGCACTGTCTGCGCTTTCTTTCGCCAAGACAGTGCAAAAGCACCAACCTTAGTTAAATGGGCCAGCGCTTGTAAGTCCTTACGGCATAGGAGTTGTGTTTGCCTTTAGCGATCGCCAATGCTGCCAACTACTCTTCTACCCAATTGAGTAAGCCAAGAGAAGTAACAGCTCCAAAAAAGTGAGCGCCAATCAGATTGACGTTTGCCATCGTCACAAAAATATCTAGGGAACGAATCACATTTTCTGGCGCATAAGCTGCCATCGCTTGGGGCTGACTAAGAGTTTTCGCTAGCACTACAGCAACTGTTTCTTCAGAAGCGACAAACGCGATTAATACCCCCACCAAACTAGAAACTAATCCAATCCGTAAGGTGTGAGTAATATGTTCTTTGCTGGGATATACCTGGGAATTTTCGGCGTGCAAAAGTCTGCCTAAAAGCCGATAGCGAAAATCCCAAAATATTCTAAAGCACAGCAATAACAGACCAACAATCGCTAAAAATACCCCGAAACCAATACCTGCATTATTGGTTTCTTCGCTCATGTTGCGACCCAACATAGCAAATACTAAAACAATGCCGGAAACAGCACCCAAGAATAACTGTATCCAGAAGCTAAATCGACTGAACAAGCGAAAAGTTGCGACGAATTCGCTTTGGGTCAGCGGTTGCGGCAAGGATTCTGGTTGATTCATTATATACACCTTATTGCTGAATTGATCGTCAAAACAAACGAGGCAAGAAAGAGGTTATGCTTGTCTTCCTGGCGATCGCGATCGCCTTGTGGTTAGCTATTAGACTTCTCCATAAAACTCGGTTAAGGGCAGGCATGATGCCTACCTACCCCGCAGTAGTTATGAGAGAGGTCTATTGGTTAGTCAGGAATGGCTGAGGGATATACTCCTGTAGCAACTAAGACAGGTTTGTTGGTATACTCGGCTTCTAGCTTCTGCTTCAAGGTCAAATCCCATTGCAGATCGTAGTCCCGCTCAAGTTCAGCGAGAACAAACGAACGCAACTCGCCGGTTACGGCAACCTTCTCACCTTCTCGCACGCTTGGTTGTGGAACTGTGTGTATCACTAACAAGTCTTGTCCGCCAATTAATTTGTCTTCATCCAAAGTGAACGAGTTTGGACTTCTGAGGGTTTCGACTTCACCGCTGACCGCCAGTGTCTTGCCGTAGTATTTTTGGGGATTTGAGGTGAGTTCCCCCGGTGTGGGGGCTAGCGCCATCGATTGTGCAACGATCGCAGGTTTAGTTTCGTACTCGGCGTACAAGTTTGGCTCTAAGCCTAATTTGTACTCGCGCTCAATATCTGCAAGGACAAAATTGCGAACTGTTCCCGTTACTTGAACTTCTTGACCTGATTCAGCCGGCAGCACAAAAGGCTTGCCGGTGGCATTGACAACCAAAATCGGTTCGCTGCCAAAAAACTCCTGATCGCTAACTGTAAAGGTCGATGGCCCCAATTTTTTGACTGGTTCGCTTCTGATGGTCACAGTTTTGCCAAGCAGTTGTGCTGTGTTATCAACCACATTCTCGGTTGTCGTGGCAACCGAACCGGGTGTTCCAGGTGCAGGTACAGGTGCCGTTGCTTGCCGCTGTGGGGTAGTACAACCCGGAAGCAGCATAGCTGCTAGTGCGAGTGCGATCGCTCCTCCCTTAGCATTTGAGAGCTTTTGAGTGGAATTGTTCAAACGATTATTAACCATTGAAAAACCTCCAAGATTTTTTCTGTTTATTTTGTTGATGAAGCTACAGAATTCGTGTTCAAAACCGGGTCTTTTTATAACCTAATTCAAAAACACTTGACCGTCAGGTTGAATTCTTAGAACTCCTTGATTGCCATCAAAGTTACTCGTTTCATCTATTGAAACTGCTAGCATCCCTTTTTCAGAACTAGACATGGGTATAACTTTCAGCAGCCCTCCATCTACGCGCACCATTGTGACAGTCACAGGCGTTGGTAGATTTTGCAGAACAATTTCAGCTCCGCGCCCTAGCATTCGGGATTCAGTATGCCCGATCGCCTGATAGGAAATCGGGGTATTTGTGCTGTTTGTTAATTTCACGCTCACCTCACCTGCCATTGGTGTGACAGTGGCAAGGGGAGTCTGTCTTGTTTCTGGCAAAGGTGGTTGGGTAACATTGGTTCGCCTCGCGGGAGGAACCATATTTTGACCCAACTCTTGCTGATTCAATCTTTGACTTGCAGCATTAGGCGGACATCCTTGAGAAACCCGAACATTACTGTTAAAAGGTTCTTCATAGTAAATCTTAGGACAGGGGTTGAGTGTAGGATCGGGAGCTGCTGATGCCACAAGAGGAACCGTTGGCAGCGCGATTAATAAACTTCCAGAGATGATTTGTAATATCCCTGGCGTTTTTTTCCAGCGATTTAGTTCATACATAGATATCTCCTGATGGAATCTTTCAAATTTAGTCAGGGTTTGCCAGATTTTTGGCGGCAAATAGTCGCGAGTCGCTGCTCAATTTTGAAACAGTACCAAAGTTTCTTCGCTGGTGCGATCGCCTCTACTAGAACTGAGATTCACCTCGTATCGGGTTCCTGGTAGAGAAATGGTCGGCTTAAAAGCAAAACTGAATTTACCTTGTTCATCCGCCCGAATTGTGCGTTCAAGGATATTTCGTTCAACTCCAAACAAACCTGCCACCGAAGAGGTAGCCTGAACGTTGACATTAACTGTCGCATTTGGGGCGCTGCGTCCTTCCACTTCAACCGTCCCGCTGACGCGAGCATTTTCTTCGGGAGTGATAATTTCTAGCGGGATTTCGGCAGTGTTGGAACTGCCATCATCGCTAGCAATTAGCTCTCGATCTAAACGGGAACGAATAACTTGATTTCCCGACTGCAAACTAGCCGTAACCGCTGCACCCGCAGGGGGGAAATAATCTTGGCTGCGGATCGTATATTCCCCTGTGTAAACGCCGTTGGATTCTTCCCGCATGGGGATGTTATAAGCAACTCCTTCAATGGAGAAATTAGCTGTAGCGTTAGGAGTGCCGAGCAATTTGAAATTGAGCGTGGTTCCCGGATCTAACTGCTGTACTGGTTGAGCACTGAAGCGGTTAATAGACAAAGATTGAAAGCCGCGATCGCTATAACCAGCAACTAGAGGTTCTTGCAAGCGGGTGCTACTGATGCGATCGCCTTGTTGCAAATTTGCCCGCACAACTGTATTTTCGGAAATTCGATCGCCCTCGCGAATCATGTAGCTTGCCTCGTAAACTCCCGGTTGAACCTCCCGCATCGGCAGATTTTGCACTGCATTTGGGATAGTCAAGGTAGCTCTAGAATACGGGGTTCCTCGCAGCACGAAAAAGAGTTCTGTTCCCGGATCTAATCGCTGTACTGGATACGCGGTAAAACTGTCGATATCAGAGCCGACTACTCTTCGTTGAGCTACTTGGATCGAGGGTTTGGGACTAGCTTGGGCAATTTCCGGTAAATAAAGGGTTGAACCCAACATAACCAGTCCAATTGCCGTTGAAAATGATTTTATTTTCATAAAATCCTCCTAAATCGCAACAACCAACCTCTTGCAGTAACGTGAAAATTTAAATTAATTATTAAAAATTGACTTTGGCTAAAGGTCGATTGTCTGTGTTCTACATTCTCTCAAAACTTGTTTATCTCTCTACATTTAATCTCAACTCTCCAAAGCTTGCCATCTGTCGGAGGCAATAAGAAAATATCTATCTGATGAAAGATGATTGAAGAAAAAATGATGAATTTGCTTTGAGTTAAGTGCGATCGCTCGGACTATTGGCGATAGATGCTTGATTTTCCACTGTCGCACTGGGGCGCATCCATTCTTGCAACGTCCATAAGCTAGTTAGGGCAGCTATTGCAGCTCCCAAACTATCCATAATCAAATCAACAATCGTATCATTCAGGCTCTCAATCACTTCGGTTGAGAGAACAATACCAGCCGTCCACTCGGCAACTTCCCACAAAGCACCAATCGCAATCCCAAAACTGGTTATTGTTAGCAAGTACAGCAGTTTATGGTTACGAAAAATAGTCAGCATTGAACTGTATGCTAAAAAACTCAATGCTAAAGTCACGGCAAAAGTCGTGAAAGCATGAACAATTTCATCATAAGGTCCCGGTTGGTAAAACAGCCCCAAAACCCAGCCTCCGGCGTTGAGTAAGGCAGCAAGCACAAACAGGAAATCAAACAGCGTTGGCAAGCGATCGTCCATCACCACAAACGCCAGGGATGCTACTAAGAATAAGGCTAACCCCAAGGCATTTTGCCATTTTCCCTGACTCAGAGCAGCTATTACTGCTATTGTTAATAACGCCTGTCCTACCCAGGCTGCAACTCGATAGCCACCCCAGTTTGTAGTCATCATCACTCTCCTTCTATCTTAAGATAACAAACACATCCCCGACTTCTTAGAGAAATCGGGATTCTCGATGCCCTTTCTGTGGTTTATTTGAACTCAATTTCTAGAGGTCATCTTGAGCAACTTGGGCATGGTTTAAGGAAGCGACCAAGGTAACTCCGCCTAAAATATTACCAATTAGGGTAGGTATCATGAATTTGCCAAAATATTCTGGCCACGAAACAGCTTTAATTGCCACTGCATAAAAAACTTCCACCGATCCGGCAATAATATGAGGAAATTCACCTAGCCCAACCAGGGAAGTGATGATAACAATTACCCACAGTTGGGAAGACTCAGCGGCGGGGAGAAGCCAGACCATTAAAGCAATTAACCAACCAGCAAAGATTGCCCGCAATAAAGTTATCCAAAATCCTCCATCGATAACTCTTAAACCTATTTCGCCAAACGCTGTTTGAAATTCAGGCGGGAAGACTCCAGCCTGTGCAACTATTGAGGCAAATATGAATGCACCTAACAAATTGCTTGCTAACACAATTGCCCATAATCGCAGCACTCGCATAAAAACTTTGCGTCTGCGATCGTTTAACAAAGGCAGAATGACAGTCAGAGTATTTTCAGTGAACAACTGCTGACGCCCCATCACCACGATGACAAAGCCGATACTGTACCCAAGGCTGACAATGATGGAACTCCAAGATTGCTGGGGTAAATTTGCTTGGAGTACACCTTGAGCCACCAGGGAAAATCCCATAGATAGTCCTGCGGCTAATCCAGACCAAGCTAGGGCTGAAACAGGACGGCACAACTCACTTTCACCCTCAATCCTAATCGTTTCGTGAATGATTAAGGCAGTGGGACGGATGCGCTCAATGATCTCTTCACGATCGCGATCGCTTAGTTCCAACTTTTGTTGACCCAGCAATTCTATTGCTTGGCTGGCTCGATCGCTATTTTGTGTCATCTCGCTCTTGTTAAATTATATGAACTTCGTTGTTCTCAGGATACAAACTAAACAATAGCGACGCGCCTAACCTGAGAATGAGCTTTGGGTTTTTCTAAAAAGTCTCTGTAGAGAAAAAATAGCCGTGCAGCATCTATCTTAAGTTGGGTGATTTTAAAATTGAATGTAAAAGCAATATATCTTAAGTAAGATATTTGGCTATTTGGTTTAATTTTGCACAATCTTTGCCCGACATAGGTGTAGGGTGAAAATGTAAGAGTGGCAGTCTTAGGAGGTATCTTTGTACAAAATTAATTCGTTAAGTACAAGAAAACCTGACCCATTCAAAAATTCAACCACGAATGCGATTGGGGATGCTTCTAGCTGGTTCGCTCGCTGTAATTGGGAAGGAAAAGTCCTCTCTCAAACTTGAGAACCTAGTCAAGGCTGAGTGCGATCGTATTCGTGGTGGACATTGCCGTTTTTTTGGGACTACCAGCACTTTTTTTGGCTTGGCGCGTACCGTCATTTGCAATTGGCAAAGACCTGCTGTGGGTTTTACGTTGGCACAATCATGCAAGTGGCTTTGACATTCAGTTCAATCTAACGTTTTTGCTGGCGATCGCAGTTGTCTTTGGTTTAATCGGGCTTTGGGGAAAAGCCACCAGCAAGCGTCGTTTTAACAAGCTGTGAAGCACCGGAATATGAAAATCCACAATTTTAACCTCACCATAAATCGTGGGTAAATCGATCGGTGTTGACCAGTTACTAATCGAGTAATAACAGTCACTAACCCCAGCCTGAAGGCGTGGGGCTTGAAAAGAGGAAGACTCACCACCTTCTTAATTCAGGACTAAAAAAGTGTCTAGCCAATTACTGAACTGCCTGGGAGTGGTATCCCGCAAGACGTTAAGAATGCCTCCCTAGTTTTTAACCTCTCTGGTGGTCAGTGGCGAAGGGAAATATACACCTAGAAATAGGACTTACCGTCAATGTTTGTACCAGTTGTAGGCAGCAATAACCGTCCCCTGATGCCAACTACCCCTGCTCGGGCTAGACGTTGGATCGAATCGGGCAAAGCTACGCCGTTTTTTAAAAAAGGAGTATTTTGTGTTCGACTGAATGCAAAACCTTTAAGCCACAACTATCAACCAATTGCAGTTGGCATTGACCCAGGTAGTAAGCGTGAAGGATTTACCGTTAAATCCAGAACACATACCTACTTAAACATCCAAACCCATGCAATTGATTGGGTAAAAGAGCGCGTTGAGGTCAGACGAAATATGCGACGTGGTAGGCGGTTTCGCAATACTCCATGCCGTCAAAACCGAACTAATCGCTCGGTTAATAAAAATCGCATCCCCCCATCGACTAAAGCGAGATGGCAGTGGAAATTAAGGATTGCCAAATGGTTGACTTTGATGTTTCCGATATCGACATTTGTTGTAGAAGACGTTAAAGCAAAAACCTGGAAGGGAGCTAAGAAATGGAATACAAGTTTTAGTCCTCTGGAGGTAGGTAAACGATGGTTCTACTCGGAAATTGAGAAAATTGCTCACCTGGAAATTAGACAGGGCTTTGACACCTGTAAAATGCGTCAAGATTTAGGACTCCTCAAGTCTAAAAAAAAGCTGTCAAACTTGTTTGAGGCTCATTGCGTTGACTCTTGGGTATTAGCTAATTGGTATATCGGAGGACATATTCAGCCCGATAACACCGAGCTAATAGAAGTAATCCCTTTGGAGTTTCATCGCAGACAGCTCCATCGTTTGCAGCATTCCACTGGTCATGTCCGCTCTCGGTACGGCGGAACTTTAAGTGCAGAATTTAAGCGCGGTTCAATCGTTAAACACCCTAAATATGGGTTCTGTTATGTTGGGGGTTGGCAAGAGTCGCCAACAAAGAAAGACCCACACCGAAAAACAATTAGTTTGCACGATCTAAAAACAAGCAAGCGATTGTGTCAAAATGCAGCGCCTACAGATTGTAAGTTTTTGTCTTACAATTCGTGGCGCTCCGCAAATTAATCTGTAAAGCCGATGCTCAAAGCACGGGGTTTCACACCCAGAAATTTCAATGAATAGAGATATAGATCGCAGTTCTTCTGCACAAATAACTAACCAACAGAGTGAAAATACAAGTCAACAAATCCCGCAGCCGCCAGAGGGTTGGGACCGCTTTAAATGGTTGGGGCCGAGTTTTTTATGGATGCTGTCGGCTGCTGGTTCTGGTGAGTTACTATTTACACCTCGAATTGCAGCACTTTACGGCTACTCGCTGTTGTGGGCGCTGCTAGCGGCTGTTATCCTAAAGTGGTTTATCAACAACGAAGTCGGGCGGTTTTCGGTTTGTACGGGCGCAACAATTTTAGAAGGTTTTAAGCAAATTCCTGGACCAAAAAATTGGACGATTTGGCTGATTTTATTGCCGCAGGTGGTAGTAGCAATTTCCACGGTTGCCGGACTTGCAGGTGCCGCCGCTACAGCACTGATTCTAGTAACAGGAGGAACTGTTAAACTTTGGACGGTGATTATTATCGCTGTGACGACAGCAATTGTGTTCATGGGGCAGTATAAAGTTGTTGAAAAAATTTCCTCAATTATCGGCATCGGCCGCACGTTGGCAGTAGTAGCCGCGGCGATTTTTGTTTTTCCCAACCTTCGACAATTCGCAGCGGGGTTAGTGCCTCAAATTCCCCAAAACGTGCAATATCAAGAAATCCTACCTTGGCTGGGTTTTATGCTAGCAGGGGCAGCAGGATTGATGTGGTATTCCTATTGGGTGGAAGCCAGAGGATACGGTGCTGCTTCCCTCAAACAAGAACAACCCCTTGATTTTAATCAAATCGGCCACGAACAAGTAAAAAGGTTGCAGGGTTGGGTGACTTTAATGAGTTTATCCAACACCTTAGCAGTCGTGGGTGCGCTGTTAGCGGCACTCGCTTTTTTGATTCTCGGTAGCGAGTTGTTGCGTCCCCAAGGATTAGTGCCAAAAGAACAACAAGTAGCAGAAATTTTGGGTAGTTTGCTAGGCGACCTGTGGGGGCCATTTGGCTTTTGGTTTATGGTGGCAATTGTTTTTATTACTTTTTGTAGCACCACGCTTTCAGTGCAAGATGGCTTTGGGCGGATGTTTGCCGATGGCACACAAATTTTACTGCAAGGATTTGGCGTGCAGGGTCGTTGGACGAATGAAAAATTTTTGCAGCGATTTTATATTATAGTGCTGTTAGCTGTGTTACCCATTGCGATTTATCTGATTTTCGGCGAACCCGTTTCCTTGTTACAAATGGCTGGAGGCATTGAAGCAGCTCACATTCCCATTGTGACTGGATTAACGCTTTATGTGAATCATCGAATGCTGCCCAAGGAATTGCGACCCTCGAAGTTTATCTGGGGTGGAACGGTAATTGCAGGGATCTTCTTTGCCTGCTTTGCAGTTATCTATCTTTTACAACTGACCGGTATAATTGGCACGAGTGGAGGAGGAAGTTAAACAGGGTTTTTCTCAGATATTGCAGCATTCGTGCCGGACCTGTAGGGGCGGGTTCACCAATAGTCTTAAAGCTTGCAAACAGGTTAAATAAACCCGCCCGACTCCACGAAAAATCCCATTATTGACATTAGTGCAATATCTCAGTTTTTACACTTTACCTGTTTGGGAACTATTTCCCAAAATGGGGAAAATCGCAAGTATCAAGTTGCTGTTGTTAGTTAACCTTCACTTTCAAATTGTTATGACTCTCGCAACCAAACCTTTATCTAACTATATCGCCGTCGTGTTTGACTTCGACGATACCCTTGTCCCCGATACCGTCGATAGTCTGTTAGAAAGCCTCAATATTGATGCGCTCGCCTTTCGTCGCCAGCGAATTCAACCTTTAATCGATAGCGGTTGGGACAAAATTATAGCCAGATTTTACGCAATTATCGAGGAATCTAAGCGTCAAGGGAACAAAATAACCCAGGAATATCTAGCAAATGTTGGGAAAAAATTAGCGCCCTTTGATGGCGTTCCGGAAATGTTCGATCGCCTACGTCAAAGCGCTTATGCAATCAACCCCAAAGTGGAAGTTGAATTTTATCTAATTAGCTGCGGTATGGTGGAAATTGCCCGCAATAATTGCATCGCCCCCAAGTTTAAGGCGATGTGGGGTTGCGAGTTCCATTATGGTAAAGAGGGCGAGATTGAGTTTCTCAAAAAAATTGTGACTCACACGGAAAAAACTCGCTATTTGTTCCAACTTGCCAAAGGCGTTGACAACGATCCAAAAGAGGATGGCAAGACATTTGTTTATCGGGATGTTCCGGCGGAAGAATTGCACATCCCGCTAACGCAAGTCATTTATGTGGGTGATGGGGCATCAGATATTCCTTGTTTTTCGCTTTTGAATGAACAACAGGGAATAGCCATTGGAGTTTATAAAGATAGTACCGCACAAGATTGGAATCGAGAAATAGAAATTAGCCAAAGTCAGCGGGTGATAAATTTGGCTTCCGCAGAATACAGTGAGGATTCGGAATTGATGCGATCGCTCACTCTCGCTGTAGAAAGTTTAGCCAAAAAAATCTCCCTACTCCAGTTAAGTGTTGGTGAATAAAGAGGCTTTTGTTGTGGGTTTAGGACAGTGTATCGGTTTTTTTGCTTTGGTAGCCTCGCTCTATATTTTGTGGAAAATTAGAGCGATTATTCTACTGTTTTTCACTGCCGTAATTTTAGCGATCGCTCTCAACCGTTTAGTGCGAAGATTGCAGCAGTCGGGTGCGAAGCGGGGAGTGGCGATCGCCTTAGCTGTTGCGATTCTAGTCACAGCGATCGCTGTCTTGCTAACTCTCATCGTAACGCGCCTGAGCAATCAATTTCAAGAGTTGTCCCAACTCGTCCCGCTAGGAATAGAACAACTGCGAGTTGGGATCTATTGGTTGCAAGCAAGATTACCCGGACAAATTGTTGATAACCTTCCCAGTATTGACGATTTAACCCAAGAAATTAAAACGCTTTTTCGGTGGACAAGTTCGCATATTTATCTGTGGTTTTCCAACTATCTAAGCTTGATTATCAATACCTTATTAATTACCGTTTTGACAATCATGCTTCTGGTAAATCCGATGCCATACCGCCACACAATTATCAGCCTTTTTCCGGCTTTTTACCGTCAGCGAGCCGATGAAATTCTCTCAAAATGCGAAGAGGGTTTAATGGGTTGGTTGGCAGGCGTTGCATTAAGCATGAGTTTTATTGGTATTACGAGTATTATTGGTTTGTTTGTTTTGCAAGTTCCACTGCCTTTTGTGAACGGGGTTCTGGCATTCATATTAGCCTTAATTCCCTATCTGGGCGCAATTTTAAGCGTAATTCCACCGCTGCTGCTGGCTTTATTAGATTCGCCTTCAAAAGCAGGCGCGGTGTTGTTGCTTTATTTCCTCATTCAACAAATTGAAGGCAACTTGATCACACCTATCATTATGGAAAAGCAGGTATCTCTGCTTCCCGCTTACACCTTAGCTCTCTTGACAGCATTCGGATTCTTCTTTGGTTTTTTGGGATTATTTTTAGCGCTACCAATTCTCATTGTTATTCAAATTTGGGTTAAAGAAGTTTTAATCAAAGATATACTAGACCGCTGGCAGACTGCTCCATCAGGGAAGCCAGCAGATAACCCATAAAGCTATATTTGTCAAGCCCACTTTATGTGAAGTTTATCAATCAATCAACCGATGAGACTCCCGCTCAAGACAGATGACAAAAATCTCTAAACAAGCTATTAATTAATAGATAATAACATAAATTATTTGTTTAAAAACTCAGTTAACTGGAAAGGAATGCACCATTGCCTATGGCAGCAGTCGTGAACAACTAAATTGTCAAAAAATATGAAACGAGACAACTCATCCACCGACAACATTAAACAGTCAATTGGACAGGCAGCTTCTCATCCCTGGTTTGAGCGACTGGCAAGATTGGGATATGCTTCCAAAGGCTTAGTTTACTTTATTGTCGGTTTTCTAGCAGCACAAGCCGTCTTTAGTATGGGCGGCAGGACAACAGATACTAGCGGTGCATTATCAGAAATTGTTAACCAACCGTTCGGTAAATTTCTGCTATTTCTTGTAACGATTGGCATTATTGGTTATGCCCTTTGGCGTATCGTTCAGACAATTCTCGACCCAGAACACCAAGGACAGAAAATGGATGCCAAGCGAATTGCCCAACGCATTGGCTACGCATTAAGTGCTTTAGCTTACGCAGGTTTGGCTTTAACTGCTGTAAAACTGATAATGGGTTCGGGCGGTGGTAATAGCGATACAACCCAAGATTTGACAGCCCAAATTTTAGCGCAACCGTTTGGACAATGGCTGGTAGGATTGGCGGGATCAATTGTTATTGGCGTAGGTTTTTCTTATTTCTACGAAGCATATAAAGCCAAATTTCGTCGCCATTTCAAGCTAGATGAAATGAGCCAAACCGAGCAACATTGGGCGACACGGTTGGGTCGATTCGGAATTGCTGCCCGTGGAGTTGTTTTCGTTATAATCGGTTTTTTCTTAATTCAAGCAGCAAGGCTATCGGATGCCAGTCAAACGAAGGGATTGGGCGATGTGTTGGGAATTCTGGCACAACAGCCTTTTAGTCCAGTGATTTTGGCTCTAGTACCTTTGGGTTTAATTGCCTATGGTATCTACTCGGTAATTGAAGCTCGCTATCGGCGAATTTTCCGTTCATAAGCTTGCCCGTTATACAGAAAGTTATGAATTTTGAGTTAGATTTTGTTTACTTATCTAACTCCAAACTCATAACTTTTATAAGGGGTTTTGATTCAATCATCTGCTTTTAAGTCGGGAGATTTTAACTCACAACTCAGGGCGGGCACGGGGGTACCGCCCCTACTCAACTCAAAATTCCTAAAAACTTATGGCACAAATTGGTTATCATGCTTCCCACGAACAATTCAAACCCAGCGAACTGCTGAAATATGTCCAAATGGCAGAACAAGCTGGCTTTACCCATGCCCTTTCTTCCGATCACTTTCATCCTTGGAGTGAAGCGCAAGGACAAAGTGGTTTTGCTTGGTCTTGGTTGGGTGCAGCAATGCAAGCAACGCCGACGCTTTCCTATCGGGTGGTTTGCGCTCCCGGACAGCGGTATCATCCGGCTATTATTGCCCAAGCTGCGGCAACGTTGGCCGAAATGTTTCCAAATCGTTTTTGGCTGACGGTTGGCAGTGGTCAAGCGTTGAACGAACATATTACTGGGGATAAGTGGCCTACCAAGAGCGATCGCAACACGCGCCTCAAAGAATGTGTCGATATTATCCGCGCCCTTTGGGCAGGAGAAACCGTCACCCATCGAGGTTTAGTGTGCGTAGAAGACGCAAAACTCTATACCCGCCCGGAAATTCTCCCATTAATTATTGGTGCCGCAGTTACCCCAGAAACCGCAGAATGGTTGGGCAGTTGGGCAGATGGATTAATTACTACTTCTCGCCCACCTGAAAAGTTAAAAAAAGTCGTCGATGCGTTTCGTCGCGGTGGTGGAGAAGGGAAACCAATGATTTTGAAAGTGCAGCTTTCCTATAACAGTAATGCAGAGAAAGCACTACAAGGCGCTCATCATCAATGGCGTAGTAATATCTTCAAAAGCAAAATGCTGACAGAACTGATAACACCCGATCAATTTGATGCCGCCGGGGAGTTTGTGCAACCTGAAGAGTTATATCAACACGTCCGCGTTTCGGCAGACCAAGAGCAGCATATTGAGTGGTTGCAAAAAGATATTGAATTGGGGTTTGATCAACTAATTTTGCACAACGTTAACCGAGAACAAGAGCAGTTTATTGAGGTATTTGGCGAAAAAGTAGTGCCAGCGCTGACCAAAACTCGATCTTAGCATCTACCTAATTCAAGACTTTGAATTCTGATTCAATAATTGCTGAATCTCAGTTCGCAAGGCAGCAATTTCAGTGTGAAGTGCTGCAATTGATTTCGCTCCTGCTAATTCTGCTTCGTCATCCTCTGCATCGCGACCAATAAAAAATGTGGCGATGGTCGCAGTTACATAACCAAAAACCGCAAACGCATAGAGTGCCAAAACAAGGCAAAGTATGCGACCTTCTGGCGTTTTGGGCCAATATTCCGAACCCATTGTCATCATTAGCATTGCCGTCCACCATAAGGCTGTGCCGTAATTATTTAACCCGGAGGAAACATCGGCGACATCTTTTTCAAAAGCATACATCCCTGCTGCACCTACCAAGGTAATAATTATCGTTAGTCCTACGACATAACCAAATCCGCGACGGCTAACACTCGCAGCTAATGCCCGCATACCTCGATTCGTACCAGTCATAACTCGCAACAACTGCAAACTTCGTACAGCCCGTGCTGTTTTGAATGCTCGCACAACTCGTAAAATCCTCAAGGTACGCAAAGCAGGCAACAGCAGAGAAAAAGCCGTTATCCAATGGCTTTTGAGATAGGAAATTTTGCGGGGCGCCAAGGCAAATTTAAGTAGAAAATCTGCAATAAAGATAATCCAAATAGTAGTGCTAATGACTTCTAGCAGTGGGTTTAATCCCCAAATTAACTCAATAATAAATAGGGCTAGCCACACAAATGCCAGCACCAGCATAGGAATTTCCAGCCAATCTTCTAGCTGTTGAAAAATCTCGCTTTGCTCTTGTTCTATGGCTTGTTTTTCTGCCAGGTTGGGGGTGTTCATCTACCTACCAAATCATTAGAAGTTTGTCTTTTACGCTGCATTTTAGCATAAGCTTTCGCCAACGGCACAACAGTAAAGCCGTGGGCGATTATTGACGCGCAAATAATTAGGCTACCAATGACCCAAGCTGACTCTAATCCCGTTTTACGTAGCGCCAGCATGGCATAAAAAATCGCTGCCGCACCGATTGGACCAAACTATCCTAAAAACAAAGTATCCTGCCAGCTTTTTAACTGACCCAAAAGGGGACGCAACAGCAAAAAAGCAGGAGGGCAGCGTAACAGCAATACTGCTACTGCTAGTAGCAAACCTTTCCACCCAAGTTCTAGCCATTGTTGCCACGGCAGGGCTAAACCCAATAATACAAAAATATAAATGGTAACAATGCCTTTTTCAGCTAAAAATTGAATAAATGGACGCGCCCAGTAATTAGGCGGGACATCAGGAACTTCTGCTGAGCTTGTTGAGCTGCAACTGGCTCAGGCTTTACTAAAAAACTTGTCGCACCGATGCTACACGAGAAAGCTAGGAATGCTGCACTTATTAGCGGCAAACGGCAGCAATTAAACATAAAAAATCACCTCTTTTTTTACAGTTGTAGTGATTTTTTAGGTTCGTCTTTGCGCTTCAACGCACAGATGGTCGAAGACAGCGCAACTACAAACCCTTGTTCAATTCATTGGTACTCTAACGTCCTTCCCTCTTCACGTCCAACTCTTCACGACGCAGTGTTTCCGTTGCCTCAACAATCTCCGTTTCAACTTCTTTCCTGATGTTAACTTCTTCGCGCACGAAAGCTTCTTTTTTGACATCAGCAGTTTCTTCGTAAACTTCCATACGCATCACCTTTTCCTGCTTAAAGGGAGTATCCCGATTTACGGGCGCACCTGCCTTTCCTGGAGTTACACTTTCAATTACAACTCGCTCTTTTTCTGTTGGAATTGAAATTCGTGCCGTGTCGGTTTCTACTCGCTTGCCAATTGCTACCTCGCCAGCTTTGTGACGGCTTTTTTCTGCAACCAGTCGTTCTTCGTAGAGTCGGAATTTGTGATGCTCGCGCTCGTTCATCTGATACAATTGAGGCTCTTGTTCGTAAGTGTAGGTGTTGCGGTCATAACCAGCAGCGCTAGCTTGGTTAGAGACCGGACGCGGCATAGAAACTGGTGCAGATGCTTCTAAAGGCAATGATGCTTCTACAGGTGCAGACCCTTCTACCGTTAGAGTACGATAAACACCCCGCACTTGTTCTTCATAATCGTAATCAACCACCATCCCATCCTCATACCTGGGTAGTCTTTCTGCTTGGTCTTTACTCTTCAAACCCGTCGCGTAGATGCGTTCTGCACCAACGTCAACTCGACAAAGAGCAACTGGAACTAATACCTTCTTGCCAAATATCCAGAAACCCGTGTCAACAACAAAATATCGGAAACGCCCTGTCTCATCAACTAGCGCGGTATCAATAGAGCCAATCTTTTCATCTGTATTTCCAGCATAGATATCCAGACCTTTGATGTCTTCACCATTAAAAGCAGCTTCGCGGTAATTGGGATTAAAATCTTCAATTTTGTAAAGTAACATAGGAGTCCTTCCCTTTTTATCTACATCAACTTATGCCTCCATTTTAGATATATCTCAAATTTGATGCTTCCTTCTTATGAAGGATTAAGTGAAACACAATAGTAGGATGAGTATATTTATTTTATTTTTTTTCTGTCTTTGGATAGATGACTTTTTCATTTTTTATCCACCTTCCGCACCCTCAAGTTTCACAATCGGTTTCTAACTATTTTTATAAAAAAATACACTTATAAATTAGACTTTGATACTTTATATTAAGGAATAAAAAAACTTATACACATAATTTATTAGTTTAAAAGTAGACTTTTATGTGAAATATTTTGGGGCAACACATTTGAAAAACTTTGCCTTGATTATGCTACTCCCTATCTTTGAATATTATTATGAATATATGCAATGCTGCCTCTTCAGCAAGCAAGCTCCAATAACTGATGACTGATGACTGATGACTAATGACTAATGACTAATAAACACAAATTCCCCGGCATAACCAGGGAACGAAAGATATTAAAAAAAGTAATGTTGTTTTAATAAATTGAATTTGCCAAAAAGCGGCGATAATTTAGTAGCAGCGCTTGTTGATTTGAGAGCGGACGCCGGGGCGGGCAGTCCTGTCTAGATGCCGCACCCGATCGCATTTTCCAGTCTCAAGAAAACAGTTGCATTCATATTTGAGTACCACTTAAGCTTGGTTGCTGTTGCGAGTCTGGCTAGCCAGCTCCAACAGTTGCGCCCAGCGTTTTTGGACTTGTTTGGGAGTGCATTTGAGCGCGGTGGCGATCGCCTTATCGCTTTCTTGATTCCGCTTCATTTCTAACAGTTGCTGCATTTCGGGCGCAAGTTGAGCGCGAAATGCTTCCCATTTGTCCGAAGTCATTCCCAGCTTTTGATCCACATCAGCACCCAGCCATTCGTGGACGAGTTTCCAATTTTGAGTGCGGGCAAATTTTTCGACGTGGTACTTGAAACGTTGTTGCAAGTAGTCGCGCTGGCGGGAAGACAAACCGAGCACGCGGTCAATTTCCGAAGCCGAAAGGTCTTGCAATTTTAAAGTTAAGTAATTCACGCATTCTGGCTGATTTTGCGATTCCAGATAGGCGATCAATTCCGATACTACTCGATCGCGCAGCACAGCATCAGCCGGATCGACAGTTTCCGATACCATTTGCTCGCGCACTTGTTGCAGCGCCGGAGAGCGGCTGTACATTTCCGCATCTTCTCCCTTGCCGGATTCTACAGCCATTTCAATGTCGATCGCAGTTTCGGGAGGTTGGCCCTTGGCAAATCCTTGAGCGCGCAACACGATCAGGCGTTGGCGGTTGCGGCCGGGCAAACCAATTTGGCGCTTGGCGTAGTGTTCGGTGAAAGCCATGTACTCAGCCAATTCTAGCTGCGTGCGGGGCTGGTAGGTGACATCGAGTTGGTGTTCGCGGCGGAAAGCTCGCAGAGATTCGATGTAAAAGCCTTGCAAAAAGTCTTCAATCATGTTGTAGCGAGCTTGGAAGTTCAAGTTCGATCGGAAAGAAGCAACATGGCGGTAAATCATGGCCGCGAGGTGAGAATGCAGTTCGACGCGGCCTTGTTTGGAACCGAGGCGGTAGTATTGCAGGGTTTTTTGCAACCGGTGCTCGGCCAAAGTGATTTGCCAAGCTTCAACTTCGCCGGAAATTTGGATGCGATCGCTTTTTTGGCAAATCCGTTCGACTTCCTTAGCAATCCGCATCGCCACTGCTTGAGCGCTGCGGCTGGGAGTTTTCATTTCCGCTTGCAATTCTTTGAGAGCGAAGTCAGCCAAAGCGAGGATATCGATGCTGGGAACAGTATTGATTTCGGCGTTTGGTTCGCTGGAGGTAGCCGGAATGCAGTTGAAGCCAGAAGCGGTGTTGCAGTTGACGGTGTTGGTGGCAGTTTTGAGAGTCATGGCATTTATCGGGTGGTAGGGCACAGCGGGTGTGCGAGGACATTTGTCAGAGAGTGAGGCGGCAGTGGCTGGCGGTTTCGCTTACTGTGCTGATTCAACTCTCTATACATTGAATATTACGGAAGTAGAGATAACCGTAGTTATGCCAGTGTTCCACTCTCTCATGCAACAGTTTTTGGCTGCTGAATCTGATTCTAAGCCCTGGCTGTGGAAGATTGGTTTTATTGCCGTTAAAGCCTTACTGTACAAGCATTCTGAGCTGTTATGTGCGTGGGGCGATCTGGAGGAAAATTGAGAGTGCTGCGAGGCCGCTGAGTGGACAATCTAATAACTGGCTATTTGAGGCGGTTTTGGCCGTTAGAGATTGTGGAATCGAGACTTCGCAGAGTGTAGCTATCTGCAATGTCTTCAGAACCTACGCAACAGCAGTTAGGAAACCCGGTTAATCTGAAAATTTGATCTGATTCAAGAAGGAAGAAGGAATAAGAAAGAAGCACAGGGTGAATTGTTTGCAAACAATTCACCCTGATTCTTTCTCTAATACCAAAGTCACCGGCCCGTCATTATCTATAGAGACTTGCATCATCGCTCCAAACAAGCCTGTTTCAACTTTTAAGCCGCTCTGGCGCAACTTTTCGACAAATTTATCATAAAAAAATTCCGCTCGTTCAGGAGCCGCTGCTCTGTCAAAGGAAGGCCGCCGACCTTTGCGGCAGTCCCCGTAGAGCGTAAACTGACTCACAACCAGCAACTCGCCGCCGATGTCTTGTACGGACTTGTCCCAGCGCCCGGTATCCGTGGCCGAGTCGGGAAACAAACGCAATTCCAGGCATTTGCGAGCCATCCAATCGAGTTCTGCTTCGGTGTCGGTGCCTGCAATACCTACAAGCAAGTTAAGTCCGCAGCCAATTTTGCCTACAATTTGACCGTCTATTTCGACTTGAGATGATTTTACTCGCTGGATGATGACTCGCATGGGAAATTAGAAATGCTTAAATTTAAAACTAAAAATCAAAAGGTAAACTTACCTTTTGAATAGGAATTATGAAAAAAACCCCGGTTTCTTCGATAAATCTTGGTTTTAACTTATATCTTGCACCATTGTCAAGAACAGGCAAGATGCCTGTTCCACAAAGAGTATATTTTCTTGTGGAACAGGCCGGAAAGCCTGTTCCTAAAAGGCTAATTGAGAGTGGTGCAAGATATAAGTTTTAACCGCGAAGTCTCGACGAAAAAACCGGGTTTCTAGCCAGCGCACGTCTGTTCTCTTTAATTTTCAGCCTTTAGTTTTTCCCAAAACCTTTACCGCGACTGGTTGAAGGCATACAAAGACAGTTTTCGAGTTGCGATCGCAACGTCTCGGTATCCAAACCCTGACCAATGAGAACAAGCTGGTTTTTGCGATCGCCTTTCCACTCGTCGTCATCCATTGAAAATCGCTTGCCGCTCAAGTGAAAAATATGGCGTTTGGGACTTTCTTCAAACCACATAATCCCTTTTGCGCGAAACACATTTGTTGGCAGTTGTTTGTCTAAGAAATATTGAAATTTTCTTAGAGAAAACGGCTTGTCGCTTTGGAAAGAAATTGAGGTAAATCCGTCATTTTCTAAATGGTCGGAGTGATCGTGATGGTCGTGATGGCCGTGGTCGTGACCGTGATGGTCGTGATGTTCGTGGTCGTGATGGTCGTGATGTTCGTGGTCGTGATGTTCGTGGTCGTGATGTTCGTGACTGCTAGGAGTTTCTTCAGATTGGAAATATTTGTCCGATTCAAACAATCCGACGCTGAGGACTAGCGGCAGGGGAACTTGCGATTTTACTGTTCGCAGAATTCGAGCACCTTCTTTGACATCCCGAATCTTAACTTCCAACAAATCTAAATCTGCTTCTTCAACCAAATCAGTTTTGTTGAGGATAATTATATCGCCGTAAGCTATTTGACTGTAAGCTGCTTGAGAGTTGAACAAATCTAAGCTGTAGTTAGCTGCGTCTACTAATGTAACTATCGAATCGAGACGAGTCAGGTCGCGCAGTTCTGTGCCTAAAAAAGTCATCGCTACTGGCAACGGGTCGGCGAGTCCGGTTGTTTCGACTACCAGATAATCGAGATTTTCTTGACGTTCCAGAACTTTGTAAACTGCATTAACTAAATCTTCATTAATTGTGCAGCAGATGCAGCCGTTGTTCAGCTCAACCATATTGTCGTCGGTGGTGACAATCAGTTCGTTGTCGATGCCGATTTCGCCAAATTCATTTACCAAAACTGCTGTTTTCAAACCCTGCTGATTGGTCAGGATGTGGTTGAGCAGGGTTGTTTTGCCGCTGCCGAGAAATCCTGTAATGATTGTAACGGGCAATCCGTGTTTGGGAGCATCCATCGCCGGTTCTGTCTCGGACTGATTTGTAGATTGCATAGCTTGACTGTCAAATAATGTCGATCGCACTTTCTTTGTGGTTCTTATTGTATCTTAATTAGGACAAAGCCTGGTAAACCCAGTTTCTCGGAGAAATGTTGGGTTTGGTGGCATGGTATCTACGCATCAACCGGGAATCAGCCCGATAGTGCAAAATAAGTGGGCCGCTAATTATCGGCAATTGCTAACGCGGTCGATCACACTTTTTTATTTTTTTGATAATTTTTTTGTTCCCAGTACCTGTAGCAGTTTGCCTGCAACCAGTTTTCCCGGTAAATTCAGCAGCGACAAATTTGGGACAGACTCAAGCTGAGTGCGATCGGCAAATTCCCGCTAATCTATAGAACCCATTTGAGATCTTTTACGCGGTGGCTAGTCTTTTAAGCATCAGTCTAATAAAGCAAAGCTTGAGTTTGGCATTTGAACGAGTGAGTGTGCGATCAAATTTTTTGACGCCAGCTTTTGCATCTTTCCACCCAAGCGTTTGAAGGTTCTCTTCCCCCATCTAGCCGCCGATGGCCCAAATCCAGATTGCCCTTTAGCGTGATTTTCGGCTTTTGATTGCCCGGTTGCCAGTTCAAATTGAATCTTAGCCATAATCTGAGGATAAATCTCCTCCAAGGCAAGAGTTGCGTTTCTCAGGGTGGTACCCGTTGTCTAACAAGATGTTAGTTTTGGGAAGTTCGGCAGGTTTAGATTTGAAGTAATTGATGTTTTGGGAAAGCAGTTCAATCAGCTTGCAGATCATCAGATAAGATAGCTTTAGTACAATGGGTAAAGAAGGGAAAGCCAAGTATATCGACAACTAGATATCTTTTGACGCCAAAGCGTGCATTTATTTGTAGAAACAAAACTCTTTAGACTCCTCACTAGCATAGAAGCGTGTTTTTCTCCCATGAGTGAGTCAATCATGATTAGGGTTGTCCACTGCGGTTTTTTTTGACTTGTTAGCGCACCTTACTATTTAACTCGGTCATGATCCGATCAAGTACACCGTCCTCACACCAATTTTTGTAATGCCAGAAGACAGTAGAATATGGTGGTATATCTCTGGGCAAGTCTGACCAATTACAACCGTTCTTGAGTTGATAAAATATCCGCGAAAAGGATTTGCCGCGCAAGTCCACACCGGAGGTCTGATTTTCTTCTTTTGGGGCAGTAATGGCTCAATAATTTCCCACTCCTTGTCCGTGACATCGCTGGAATAAACCATTTTCAACCCCAATCTGATTAAATTTACCTCTTTTTGTCAATTTTACTCGATCGCCCTGGGAGCATCTCAATGAAAGCAGTCAAGCTAGAAATTGGAGTTTGGAGGCCCGATACTGCGAGGCGCGGGGCTGCGAGGCAAGAGGAAGAAAGAAGGAGTCATTGGAGGCAGGAGACCGGAAGAAAGAGGAAGAAAGAAGGAGCTAGAAGAAGTGTTTTTACAAATATGAGATGCTCCCCTCGCCCAAAAGATCTCAAGTGGGTTATATAAGCGGTAGTCTTCGATTGTAATGGGGTTGAGAGATTTTTGGTGGAGTGCGTGCGATCGCCTTTAAATTTCAGCCAGAACGATCGCCCGATCTACTAAAAATCACACTCGGCTAACATATCCGAGCCGATCACATTCTCCCAGCCACTCCACCAATCAACGGAACATCAACCAACTTAGCGATTGTTGCACTTCCGTGAACAAAAGAAAACCACTGGCAACTTGCTAATGCGACTGCTTGTTGGAGGTACAAGATTAATTATTAGCGTCGGTGTCTAGCCAGGAATTTAAGCGCCTTGAAAGCTCTACCAAGGTCGATTGAACATCAAGCTACCAATTCCTCAAGTCTATTTTCTATAGAAGCCACTACCATGTCTCTGACAAACTCATCCCTGAATCTATTTAAACCTAAGCGCAAACTTTCCCTGCGATCGCTCTTGATTGTCCCGTTTGTACTACAAATCTTCGTAGCAGTTGGACTAACGGGATATTTTTCCCTGCGGAATGGACAGAAGGCAGTCAATGATGTTGCCAGTCAGTTACGTCAAGAAATGAGCGATCGCCTCAACCTGCAAGTTCTGAACTATTTGGAAAAACCTTATATTGCCGGACAAGTGATCGTAGTTGCGGCCCAAGAGGGTCAGCTTGATTTAACAGATTTCACCAAACTGGAACGAACTTTGTGGCGGTTAGTCAGCCAAAATACCCTCGAAGACGTGCAAATTGGTTTAGAGGATGGCACGAATATTGCTCTTGATACAACAATCAATGACGGCATCGTTTCTCGCCTCAGTGACAAAGCGCGTCTACCTCAACGCCAATTCTACAAACTTGACGATCGAGGTCAACGGGTCGCACTGCTCAAAACTCAGGCAGAGTTTGACCCCCGGACTCGACCCTGGTATCAAGTTGTACAGAAAGCAGGAAAACCAGCCTGGACATCTGTGCCCTATGTTAGCAGTTCGTATCAATCGGCTACCATGGCTCTATCCCAGCCGATTTACAATCGCGGTGGAACGTTACTAGGAGTGCAAAAAAGTACCTTTCGGCTGGACAAGATTCATCGTTTTCTGAGCGAGTTGAAGGTGGGTCAAACGGGACAAACGTTTATCGTCGATCGATCGGGCAATCAGATTGCCAGTTCAACGATCAGTCAGCCTTACATTATGGATCTTAAAAATGAAGAGTTGCAACAAATTCCTGCAGTCAAGTCTGAAAGTTCTGTAATTCGTGCCACAGCGCAAGCTATCCTCGATCGATTTGGCAACTTCAACGCTATTGCACAGAATCAACAGCTTGATTTTATGCTGGCAAACCAACGGCAGTTCGTGCAGGTTTCCGCCATTCGAGACGAACGAGGTATCGATTGGTTCAGCGTCGTTGTGGTGCCTGAATCAGATTTCATGGCACAAATCAATGCCAATACTCGCACCACAATTTTGCTGTGTCTAGGGGCTTTGGTGGTGACGACTATACTGGGTCTTTTTACTTCGCGTTGGATTACCAAACCGATTTTGCAGCTACAAACAGCCAGTCAGGCGATTAGTTCGGGGCAGTTGGATCAAACACTTCAGGTGCAAGGTATTAGTGAATTAGAATCGCTGGCAGATTCCTTTAATCAGATGGCGGGTCAACTCAAAACCTCCTTTATCGAACTGGAAAGCCGGGTTGAGGAACGCACCGCAGAACTGAAAGAAGCAAAACTTGTAGCCGATGGCGCGAACCAGGCAAAAAGCGAATTTCTTGCCAACATGAGCCACGAACTCCGCACTCCCCTCAACGGTATTTTGGGCTATGCTCAAATCCTCAATCGCAGCAGCGCATTGCCCGCAAAAGAACGTCACGGAGTAGAGGTCATTTACCAGTGCGGTTCTCATTTGCTGACGCTGATTAACGATGTGTTGGACTTGTCCAAAATTGAAGCCGGCAAACTAGAACTCGCACCTAAAGCGATTCACTTTCCCTCATTCGTCCAAGGTGTCGCTGAAATCTGCCGCATTCGTGCCGACCAAAAAGGCATTGACTTCGTTTACCAGCCCGATCCGCAGTTGCCTGAAGGGATTTTTGCTGATGAAAAACGGCTGCGTCAGGTGTTACTCAACTTGGTGGGAAATGCGATTAAATTCACCGACAAAGGTTGTGTCACGCTCAAGGTTGCCGTAGTTGAGAATCCTCTCAATCCATCCACTCGCTCTTTCAAATTTCAAGTTGAGGATACGGGCGTAGGAATTGCGCCCGATCATTTGGATAAAATTTTTCAGGCTTTTGAACAAGTGGGCGATCGCCAGCGCCAAGCCGAGGGCACGGGTTTAGGACTGGCGATCAGCCAAAGAATTGTCCAACTTATGAACGGACAAATCCAAGTTAAGAGCCAACCCGGAGTCGGTAGTGAGTTCTTTTTTGAGGTGGAATTGGCGATCGCCACCGATTGGGCCGAGCAAAACTCCATCACAACTGGGAAACAAATTATTGGTTACGAAGGACAACGCCGCAGCATTCTGGTGGTAGACGATCGTTGGGAAAACCGAGCCGTTCTCGTCAACTTGTTAGAACCACTCGGATTCCAACTGAGTGAGGCAGAAAATGGACAAGCAGGATTGGAAAAAATACGACAGTCTCAACCTGACTTAGTGATTACAGACTTGGCGATGCCAGTTATGGACGGCTTTGAATTGCTCAAACAAATTCGCAGTGCCAATGATTTGCAATACCAGAAAATCATAGTCTCTTCTGCATCAGTATCACAAGCCTATCGACAGATGAGTTTAGATGCAGGGGGAAATGATTTCCTGGCAAAGCCCGTGGAAGTGAGTGAATTATTTAACCTTTTAGCCACTCATTTAGAATTAAAGTGGAAATATGAAATTACATCCTCAAACGGCTCTGGGTCATCCACTCCAACCAGTGCATTAGAGAAGCCAGAAGGAATTATTATTCCTTCCTCAGTAGAGTTAAAAACCTTACTAGAACTGGCCCAGAAAGGCAATTTAAAAAGGCTACGATCACACACAGAGCATATTGCTCAATCTAATCCTGGCTACGCAGATTTTGCCTCACAAATTATTCATCTTGCCAAGCAATTTAAAGCCGAAGAGATTGAAGAGTTGCTAGAACAACACCTCACAGAGAAGAAAGCCGATGTCTAGTCCTGAATTAATTCTGGTGGTGGATGATACCCCTGCGAATTTAGAAGTGGTTTGTGAAACCTTAAGTGATGCGGGGTACGAAGTAGCAACCGCAATCAATGGCGATCGCGCTCTTAAGCGAGTCCAAGTTTATCCTCCCGATCTGATCTTGCTCGATGTTCAAATGCCAGGAATTGACGGCTTTGAAACCTGCCAACGTCTGAAGGCAGATCCCACCACAGCCAGCATTCCGATCATTTTTATGACTGCTCTCTCCGATGCCGATAGTAAGGAGAAAGGATTTGACTTGGGTGCTGTGGACTACATCACCAAACCCTTTCAAGAAAAGGAGATGCTAGCACGGGTGAAAACTCATTTGCAGCTACGGCAGTTAACTAAAAATCTTGAACAGCGTGTAGCTGAGCAAACGGCTGATTTAGAAGCAGCCTTCACACAACTGCAACAGTCTCAGTGTCACTTAGTCCACACCGAAAAGATGTCTGCTTTGGGCAATTTAGTGGCGGGTGTCGCTCACGAGATTAATAATCCGCTTGGCTTTATTGCTGGCAATCTGAAACCCGCTCAGGACTATATTAAAGACCTCTTTCAACTGATCGCTCTCTACCAGAAAGAACTCCCTTATCCAAGTGCCACTCTACAAGCATTCGTGGAGGAAATAGACTTGGAATACTTACAAGAGGACTTACCCAAGTTGATTGATTCGATGCAACAAGGAGTCGATCGCATTCGCACAATCAGCACCAGTCTAAGAACCTTCTCGCGTTCGGATTGCGAGATTCCAATTCTTTGCAATATCCACGACGGCATTGACAGCACGCTGTTGATTCTCAAGCATCGCCTCAAAGCCAACGAATGTCGCCCGGAAATTCAAGTCATCACAGACTATGGCGATCTGCCACAGGTAGAATGCTTTGCGGGACAGTTGAATCAGGTATTTATGAATGTGCTGGCAAATGCGATCGATGCCCTGGAGGAATCAAATAAAGGACGCAGTTTTGCTCAGATAAAAGCCAACCCCAACCAGATTACTGTCAAAACCCAATTGTCGGAATCTCAGGCAGTGATCCGAATTCAGGATAATGGGATTGGGATGACGGATGCGGTGAAGCCAAAAATCTTTGAGCATCTGTTTACCACCAAAGGCGTGGGGCAAGGAACAGGGCTAGGATTGGCGATCGCCCGTCAAATCGTAGTCCAGAAACACTCTGGAACTCTAGAAGTCAACTCAACTTTAGGTCAAGGTACAGAATTTGTGATTTCAATTCCGGTGAAGGATCTCGCTGTAAAAGACATTCAGGCAACGATCTGCGTTGACGCAGCATAACAAATCATTGCAGCGGCAGCATAAAGAGGATTGATAGCGCCCCTTCAAACCATCCAAACTATTGATATAGTAGTACGCGGTGCAAAAAACGGTAAACCATGACAGCCACAAATCTCGTCAATAAATTTGAGTACAAACCCCTATACAAACCAAATCAATTAATTTGCGGAACGGGGCAAACAGCCATTGTCAGTGGCTGGACAGTAAAAAGTGCGATCCTTTCCAAGGGCTGCGCTAACGGCAAAAAATTACAACCCAATGAATTTGCTGTCATCGGACAACTATACTCTCCTACTCGCGGCATCAACTTCTTAATTAGAAACTTGCTGTGCAATCCCCACGTCCGCTTTTTAGTAATTCTCAACGCTACCAAAGAAGACCGCAACTCCGGTGCCGCAGCGTGCTTGATTGACTTTTTTCGCAACGGCTTTGAAGCCGGCAAAAGCGATACTGGTAGAGATTGCTGGTTAATTAAATCTTCAATATTTGGCTACATTGATATTGAAATAGCAGCAGAAGCCTTAGAACTATTGCGTCATTCAATCGAATGGAAAGAAGCCATAGATATAGCAGAAACAGTGACTCTTGTCAAGTCTTTTTCCGAAAAAGCAGTGGTTGAACCTTGGGGAGAAACCGTAACTTTTCCATTAGTCGAAATCGTCCCGACTGTACTCCCCGGCCAGAAATACGGACACAGAATCGAAGGCAAAACTATCGCCGAAACTTGGGTAAAAATCATCCACCGAATTAAGACCACTGGCACCCTGCGGCCGACTGGTTACGACGGACAGTGGCAAGAATTAATCGACTTAATGGCAGTGATTACAGATGAACCTGCGGAGTTCTATTTTCCCGAACCGAATTACTTACCAATAGACCGTGATTTTCTCGAACAGTACAAACCGCAAATGCTCGAAGATGCCCCCTATAACGAAGGCATTAAATATACCTACGCCCAGCGGATGCGGTCGTGGTTTGGACAAGATCAAATTGAAGAAGTTATTGCCAAACTAATTAAGGAAATTGACGCGGCAAGTGCTGTAATTAGTTTGTGGGATGCGGGCGGAAATGTTAACAGAAGACCTGACGGTTCCTCCGACCACCAGCACAGCGGCAGTCCTTGTTTAAATCACATTTGGGTGCGAGTTGTGGATGAAGAAATATCCCTAACAGCAACTCTTCGCAGTAACGATATGTTTGCGGCGTGGCCGGCAAATGCAATGGGTTTGCGGGCTTTGCAGCAGCACATTCGAGATGAAATTGCGAGGCGTTCCGATTATAATTTGACAATGGGCCCGTTGGTAACGCTGAGTCAATCGGCTCACTTGTATGACGATACCTTTGAAAATGCCGATCGACTAATTCAAACCCAATATGCTAAAATCTGCGAAGATCGAGACTTTTTCGATGCAGCGGGCAATTTTTTAGTTGAAGTAGCCGACAATCAGATAGTTGTCACGCAAACCACCCCCGGCAGCGGCGAAGTTGTCACCTGTTATTCTGGAAAAAACCCTCTCAAGTTAGTGCGAGAAATTTGTGCGGCTTCCCCGGCTATCAAAGGCGAGCATATTGGTTATTTGGGAATAGAATTGCAGAAGGCTGCCGAGTGTCTGAAAACGAGCAAGCAATACATCCAGGATAGACGATGAATCTAGAAGAAGAAAGACCGAGTTGGGACGAATACTTCTTAATGTTAGCAAAATTGGCTGCTACTCGATCGACTTGTCTGGCTTTTCCTGTAGGCGCGGTGATAACTAAAAACAGGCAAGTTTTAGCAACGGGTTACAACGGTTCGCCGTCAGGTTCGGCACACTGTACTACTCAAGGCTTCTGCTATCCTGGTTTGAGTAGTTGCGACGCCAGTAAAACTTTGCCATCAAGGGCGGTTCACGCGGAAGCAAATGCGATCGCCAAAGCTGCTAAACACGGTATATCTACTGCTGGGGCTAGTATTTACGTCACTTTAGAACCCTGCATCTATTGTTTGAAATTAGTCATTGCCGCTGGAATTAGAGAAGTGTTTTACGAAACGAGTTTTAACAGCGGAGAAAAAGCTGCTTTGAGAGATACTTTTATCAGTGAAGGTATTGTTGAGTTAAAACAAATTCAGTTATCTGAAGATACAGCAAAAAAGGCGGCTTTGTTTTTGTTGCATCCTACATCGGTGGCCAAAAAATTAGTATAGGATCAATCCTCCCCGTGGTTGTCGCAGCCACAGGAAATAACTGTGCTGTGTCCCTATAAATGATATTTATTGGCTGGCAATTTGTAGGGATACGGCAGTGCCGTATCCTAAATCCCGCGTAATACAAAGGATATTTACTTTACGTCTTGCAAAGACACAGCACTGCCATACCCTTACAACAAATAGAACTGGCAATTAACCAAAAGGTGGCCTGACAAATTGTGAATACCGTGTAGTTCAATCAATCAAACTCATTCACCACTTGCAAATACTCGATTGCCGCATCTATCCTCGAAGAATACTTAAAAGCAAACTGATCGAACCAATATCCCTCATCGGAATTTTTATCCAACTTTTTCAGCCAAACCTGAGCTTGCCTAACTTTCTGTCTGTGCGTTTGTACGTCCAACTGCAGCCCCGCGACTTTTTCTGCTGGCAGCAGTTCCAGTGCAGCCACTTCCTGAGCTTTATTTGGTGCTTCGTGCTCAGCCTTAAGCGGTTGCTGTGAAGCCACTGCCTGAGCTTTATTTTGCGCTTCGTACTCAGCCTTAATTTGAGCTAAATCCTGATCCAAAGAACCAGCATACAAATTTATATCTGATGTTTTAAATGTTTGATTTGACGGCACTGCTGCTTGTGGCACAGGCGCTTGTGCTTGCACCGGTGTCTGACTTTTCAACTCAGCATTTTTTTGAGATGCTTGATACTCTGCCTTAAGTTCACCTAACAGGCGTTCGATAGATTCCATAACTTAAACCCCCCTAAAAAATGCTGCTGGCCCAACTGACCCAAATATAATCGCGTGAACTTCGCCCGCCCCTCAATCAGTTATTGCATTCAGCAATACCTCTGTCAGGGTCATTCCTTCAATATCATCCATCGTGACAGTATCAACGATATCGAATTTAGCGCCGGCGCTTTGGAGTTCGTCATCCAATATTTTGAGAAACTTAGTAGCTTCCGGCGCATTCCCTACTTGAATAAAAGAAATCGCTAACTCTTCATCTCGATCGAGCTTCCGCGAAGCTTCTATAATCGTTTTCATCACTTCTTTGCGATCGTCCGGTTCCCCGTCCGTCACCACTAATATTGTTTCCCCATTTTGCTTGGTCTTACCGGATGCTTTGCGCTGAAAATAATTGTTCAGAGCGTCTTGCAGAACAGCAGCTAAATTCGTAGTTCCCGAAGGTTCGTTTTCTTGGAAAATTTGCACGACTTTAGCTGATGTTACGTTGTCATATCGCTTGAAGCGACCGGAAAACACATAAACTGTTATGCCATCAGGATCAAGTTCTTCGCATTTATTCGCCAATGCGATCGTAGATTCTTGCATGAGCGCCCACCGACTTTTACCGCCCATCTGGTCTTTCGTGTACATACTGCCGCTTTTGTCAATGATGATGGTATAATCGCGGTTCTGAAGCATAAGATTTTTCCTGTTAATTAAGTTTTGCCCAAAAATACCAAAACCAGCGAGCAGAAGCTGTTGAGCTTTAGTTGCTCGCTGCGTTTTTTTAGTTGATTTGCGATCGCAAATATCGGAATTTAAGCTGCAACTAAAGCATCTTTAAGTGGCTTCCAGCTAAAAGCTCGATCGCCCCCCATCTCAACTGCTATTTTAACTCGCGGTTCTAACGTCGGCAAAACTGTCAAATACTCAATCTCCTGACTCGACAAAATCTGCCCTTCAATAATCCACAGCACCAGTCCTTTTGCTTTCGGCGGCAAATTGTCTAATTGAGTTTGCAACATCGGTGGCACGTAGTACGTATAACCCACTGCCGATTCATTGCCAGTAGTTTTCTTGCCCAAATGCGGCGGCCGCACCCCGTGAACCCCCGTCAAATACATCGCCAAATCACCCAAACCCCGCGCCGAAATCGTGTACGCACCGTAGCCCGCAGCCCTCAGCCGCCGCAGGTAGCGCCCCTCAAATCCTCCCTCTAAAGGAACGTACAGGGCCAGCGACCCCGACTTTTCCAAATCCCGAATTAGATCCGATCCCGTCGTAATCAGTCCCATAAATTTGTGTTTCCTGCTGTATCAAAATTTGGTCGATCGCTGCTTGCGAGCTGGAAATATTATAAATCCTAAAGTTGAGGCGAAAAATTCTCATCGTGGCCTTGACAAACGGCAAACACTTCATGTACTATTGTGAATTGTCGCCGTAAAGGATACTGAGTAGTTTGCTGCTCAAGTCCTGGCGCAAACAAGCAAGACCGAGACAAAACTCGGAGATTTAGCAGGTAAAAAGCCGCAAATCTCAACCCTTGCAAGACTTCCACAAGCTCGCTCCCAAATTTAAAACTCAAATTTTAAACACCGAGGAAGGCTGTTGGTTGATAACAGTTAATTGCAGGAACACTGAAATAAATGTTTCTGCACAAGAGCAAGCGGATTGACGTAAATTTCGCAATCCGAAACCTCTTGCGTAAATAAAAGGAAGAAAATCCGTGTCTGTAGGCATTCTTGGCACTAAACTAGGCATGACTCAAGTGTTTGACGCCGAAGGGAGAGCCATCCCCGTCACCGTCATACAAGCAGGGCCTTGTACAGTAACTCAAATCAAAACAAAACAAACTGACGGCTACGGTGCCGTTCAAGTTGGATACAACGAAGTCAAACCAAAGGCTCTCAACAAGCCAGAACTAGGACACCTTGCCAAGTCGGGGGCGAATCCATTGCGCCACTTGCAGGAATACCGATTGGAAGACACCAGTTCATTTGAATTAGGTCAACAACTAAAAGCAGATACCTTTACACCGGGACAAATAGTAGATGTCATCGGTACCAGCATCGGTAAAGGTTTTGCAGGTTTTCAAAAGCGCCACAACTTTAAACGAGGTCCGATGTCTCACGGTTCCAAGAACCACCGCGAGCCTGGATCGATCGGGCCTGGAACTACTCCAGGTCGCGTTTATCCCGGAAAAAAAATGGCAGGACGTATGGGCAACGTTCAAGTCACCGTCCGCAAACTAACAATTGTCCGGGTGGATGCAGAGCAGAATTTGCTGCTAATTAAGGGAGCCGTTCCCGGCAAAGCTGGCGCCTTAGTCAATGTTGTGCCTGAGAAAAAAGTAGGACGTTAGTCAGTAGTCAGTAGTCAGTAGTCAGCAGTCAGTAGATAGTGGTTGGTCGTTAGTAGCAAGCAATAACTAAGAACTAAAAGCTGAAAACTAAGACCTGAAAACTAAGACCTGAGAACAGACAATAGACGACAGACAACAGACAACAGACAACTAACAACAGACAACTAACAACAGACAAAGGACAAAAGATATGGTTAACTGTGTAGTGCGAAATTGGCAAGGCGAAGAAGTTGGGGAAACAACTTTAGAACTGCGCGTAGCCAAAGAAGAAAATGCGTCTCACATCGTTCACAGAGCATTGACGCGGCAAATGAATAACGCTCGTCAAGGAAATGCTTGCACCAAAACTCGATCGGAAGTCAGAGGCGGTGGCCGCAAACCCTGGCGTCAAAAAGGCACCGGCCGAGCCAGAGCAGGTTCTATCCGTTCTCCGCTGTGGCGGGGCGGCGGTGTCATCTTCGGGCCAAAACCGAGAGACTTTGAAGTCAAAATGAACAAAAAGGAACGCCGTCTCGCTTTGCGGACAGCATTCCAAAGTCGCACCGAAGACATCATTGTGGTTGAAGAATTTGCAGAGCAATTTCCGAGACCGAAAAGCAAAGAATTGCTGAGTGCGATCGCCCGCTGGGGTATCGAACCCGATACAAAAGTTCTGTTAATCTTGCCCGAACCGCAACCAAACGTCTACTTATCAGGACGCAACATCGAATTAGTAAACGTCATCTTGGCAACCTCCCTGAATGTTTACGACGTTCTCGCGGCTGACAAAATTATCGTCACATCTACAGCCATAGCTAAAATTCAGGAGATTTACGGTGAGTAAAATCGACCCCCGCGACTACGCAGATTTGATCCAGCGTCCGATTCTCACCGAGAAAGCTACCCGAATGATGGAATTAAATCAATTCACATTCGACGTAGCCCCCAAAGCGACAAAGCCTCAAATCAAAGCTGCAATCGAAGAACTATTTAAGGTCAAAGTCATCGGCGTCAACACCCAAAACCCGCCGCGCAAAAAGCGTCGAGTTGGCAAATTCGTCGGCTTTAAACCTTGTTACAAGCGAGCAACCGTAACTCTGACCGACGGAGACTCGATTCGCAAACTCCTATTCCCAGAAGTCTAGACGATTTTGGATTTTAGATTTTAGATTTTAAATTGCGGTTAACTGGTGGAAATTCTCGAACCAGAAAACTCGTAAGTTAACCAAAGATCGCCAATCTTCAACCTAAAATCTAAAATCGATAAACGTCAAATCCAAAATCCAAAATCCAAAATCTAAAATAGATCGATTATGGGCATCCGTTCTTACCGACCTTATACCTCCAGCACCCGGGAACAGACAGTCTCGGACTTCGCTGAAATTACCAGATCAGAACCAGAAAAGTCTCTAACTAGCAATAAGCACACCAAACAAGGCCGCAACAACCGAGGCGTCATCACCTGCCGCCACCGGGGAGGCGGTCACAAACGGCTTTATAGAGACATCGACTTCCGCCGCGACAAACACAGCATTCCCGCTACTGTCAAGGCGATCGAATATGACCCCAATCGCAACGCCCGCATCGCCCTCGTGTTCTACAAAGACGGCGAAAAACGGTACATCCTGCACCCGCTCAACTTAAACGTCGGTACAGTAATTGTCTCAGGCCCAGACGCGCCGATCGAAATCGGCAACGCCCTCCCCCTGAAGAACATTCCCCTCGGTACCAGCATCCACAACGTCGAGCTAGTACCCGGAAAAGGCGGACAAATCGTTCGCTCCGCCGGCTCCAGCGCTCAGCTAATGGCAAAAGAAGGTAGCTACGTCACCCTCAAACTGCCATCCGGCGAACAGCGCAAAGTCCGCGCCGACTGCTACGCCACCATCGGTCAAGTCGGCAACACCGACGCCAGAAACATCAGCCTGGGTAAAGCCGGCCGCACCCGCTGGAAAGGTCGCAGACCCACTGTTCGCGGTAGCGTCATGAACCCGGTAGACCACCCGCACGGCGGTGGCGAAGGCAGAGCTCCTATTGGGCGTCCGGGGCCTGTCACTCCTTGGGGTAAACCAGCATTGGGTGCAAAAACTCGACGCAAAAACAAGCGCAGCGACGCTTTAATAGTCCGCCGCCGCCGCAAATCTTCCAAGCGTGGCAAGGGCGGCAGACAAAGCTAGTCATCAGTCAGCAGTCTTCAGTGCTTAGTTATTAACTGCTAACTAATGACTGAGGACTGATGACCAATGACTGGTGAAAGCTGACTAATGACTCCTGAATTACTAAAAAAATCATGTCTCGATCGCTAAAAAAAGGCCCCTTTGTCGCAGATGCTCTGATGACAAAAATCGAAAAACTCAACGCCGCAGGCCAAAAACAAGTAATTAAAACTTGGTCGCGCTCTTCCACAATCCTGCCCCAAATGGTAGGTCACACGATCGCCGTTCACAACGGCAGACAGCACGTACCAGTCTACCTCACCGATCAAATGGTAGGTCACAAACTCGGAGAATTTTCCCCCACTCGCACCTTTAGAGGTCACGCGAAAAGTGGTGATAAAAAGGCAAAAAGATAGCCGAATTAGGTGACAGGTAATAGGTAATCGGACAAACTTTTTCCCAATTACCAATTACCTTTTTCCCAATTACCAATTACCAATTACCCAAATCGAAATGGTTATAGATACCACATCCGAAATTAAGGCGATCGCCCGTTACATCCGGACATCCCCCTTCAAAGTGCGCCGAGTCCTCGACCAAATTCGCGGCAAAAGCTACCAAGAAGCGCTGATTTTACTCGAATTCATGCCCTACCGCGCCTGCGAACCAATCGTCAAAGTTTTGCGATCGGCAGTAGCCAACGCCGAACACAACGCAGGATTGGATAAATCCAAGCTGGTAGTTTCTCAAGCTTACGCAGACCAAGGCCCAGTCCTCAAACGCTTTAGACCCCGCGCTCAAGGTCGCGCCTACCAAATCCGCAAGCCAACCTGTCACATTACCGTAGTAGTAGCTCCGCTTGTAGAAAACTAACCAGGGAAAAACGTAAGAGGTAATAAACAGCTTAAAGTTGAAAAAAATAGGTAATCACCAATTACCAATTACCAATTACCAATTACCAATTACCAATTAACTCATCAACTATTATGGGCCAAAAAATACATCCAATTGGTTTTCGCCTCGGCATTACCCAAGAGCACCGCTCTCGCTGGTTTGCTGATCCCAAAAACTATCCAGAACTCTTGCAAGAAGACTATAAAATTCGCAAGTACGTTCGTAAAACCCTCAGCAATGCTGGGATTTCCTCGGTCAGAATTGAGCGGAAAGCCGATCAAATCGACCTAGAAGTGTTCACCGCCAGACCAGGCGTTGTCGTAGGCCGCGGCGGAGCAGGCATCGAAACCTTGCGCGTCGGTTTGCAGCAGCAACTCGGTAGCAACCGCCAAATCCGCATCAACGTCGTCGAAGTCCAGCGAGTAGATGCCGATGCCACACTGATCGCGGAATACATCGCTCAGCAACTAGAACGGCGCGTATCCTTCCGCCGAGTAGTCCGCCAAGCAATCACCCGCGCCCAAAAAGTCGGCATCCAAGGCATCAAAATTCAAGTCAGCGGACGCCTCAACGGTGCAGAAATTGCCCGTACCGAATGGACACGGGAAGGAAGAGTCCCCTTGCACACGCTGCGGGCGGACATCGACTACTCCTACTGCACTGCTCAAACCATCTACGGTATTCTGGGCATTAAAGTTTGGGTTTTCAAAGGCGAAATTATTCCCGGACAGGAACAAGAGGCTGCACCAAATGCCGCAGTGCCCCGCACCAAACAAAAGCGCCGCCGCCAGAACTTTGAAGATCGATCGAACGAAGGCTAGCTAATTGTGAACTGTTAGTTGTCACTTGTTAATTGTCAGTTGTTCCAAACCAATTAGCAATTAGCAATCACCAATTACCAATTACCAATTACCAATTACCCAACTCCCTTTCGCCATGTTAAGCCCTAAAAGAACGAAATTCCGCAAACAACAGCGCGGGCGAATGAGCGGTATTGCCACCCGTGGCAATACAGTTAGCTTTGGCGACTTCGCGCTCCAAGCCATCGAACCAGCCTGGATCACCTCCCGCCAAATAGAAGCCGGACGGCGCGCCATGACCCGCTATATCCGCCGGGGCGGCAAAATCTGGATTCGCATTTTTCCCGACAAACCAGTCACCGAGCGCGCAGCAGAAACCCGGATGGGTTCTGGTAAAGGCTCACCAGAGTTTTGGGTTGCCGTGGTCAAACCGGGCCGGGTAATGTTTGAAATTGGCGGCGTAACTGAAGAAACTGCGCGCGAAGCAATGCGTTTGGCATCTTTCAAATTACCAATTAAAACCAAGTTCATCACTCGCGAAGAAGGCCAGTCATAGCGAAGAGCGAAGGTAGAATTAGGTCTGTATTAATCAGCATTTTAAACGGCTACAGCATTTTAAAATCTGGCTTTCATAACTTTTCTTTCCTTCGACCTTCAGCCAAGCGAGACAATTCTGTCTTCTGTCATACCGCTAACGAGAAAGCACACAATTATGTCTTTGCCCAAGATTAAAGAAGCTAGAGAATTAAGCGATGCAGCACTAGCAGAGCAAATTTTAGCCGCCAAGCGCCAACTAATGGAATTGCGGCTGCAGCAAGCTACCGGCCGCATGGAAAAGCCTCACCTGTTCAAGCACGTCAAACACCGGCTAGCTCAATTGATGACAGTTGAACGCGAGCGCCAAATCGTTGCTGAGAAAGAAACGGCAGAAAAATTAGCCGCATCTAAACAGGTAGCACAGCCTGCTGCAACCGCAGCAGTCAGCCAAGAGTCAGAAGCAGCCGAGCCGACGATCGCACAGTAGCTAAAAACAGTCAATTGCACAACAAAAATAGGTAGCTATGGCAATTAAAGAACGAGTTGGCGTAGTAGTCAGCGACAAGATGGATAAAACCGTCGTGGTAGCAATCGAAAACCGCTCCTCCCACACCAAATACGGCAAAATCGTAGTCCGCACCAAGCGGTACAAAGCTCATGACGAAGAAAATCAGTGCAAATCGGGCGATCGTGTCCGCATCACTGAAACTCGCCCACTGAGCAAAACCAAACGTTGGACGGTTGCTGAGATTTTTGGGACAAAAAACGGCTAAGAGTTAATTGCGATCTCGCGCTCGCCCGATCGGTACTTGATTAATCAATTAGCCGTCAACAGTCAACAGTTAACAGTCAACAGTTAACAGTCAACAGTTAACAGTCAACAATCACCATGATTCAACCCCAGACATACCTCAATGTCGCCGACAATAGCGGAGCCCGCAAACTGATGTGCATCCGCGTATTGGGAGGCGGCAACCGTCGCTACGGCGGAGTCGGCGATGTCATCATTGCCGTCGTCAAAGACGCCATCCCCAATATGGCCGTCAAAAAATCAGATGTCGTTCGGGCTGTCATTGTCAGAACCCGCAAAGGTTTGCGCCGCGACAGTGGCATGAGCATTCGTTTTGACGATAACGCCGCCGTTATTATCAACGTAGACGGCAACCCCAAAGGCACTCGCGTCTTCGGCCCCGTCGCCCGCGAACTGCGCGACAAAAACTTTACTAAAATCGTTTCCTTAGCCCCGGAGGTACTTTAAAATGTACGGAAAAAAGGGTAAACCAACTAGCGAGCCGCAGCGCTACAGAATGCACGTCAAAGCAGGCGACACCGTGCAAATAATTACTGGCAAAGAGAAAGGAAAAGTCGGAGAAATCTTAAAGACATATCCTAAAGTCAGCAAAGTAATTGTTAAAGGTGTAAACATCAGAACAAAGCACGTCAAGCCCCAGCAAGAGGGAGAGTCCGGGAAAATACTCACGTTTGAGGCTCCCATTCACAGCTCCAATGTCATGCACTATTCCGAAAAAGAAAAAATAGCTAGCCGCGTTTGCTATACATTTAGCGAAGACGGTCGGAAACTGCGACAGCTCAAAAAAACTGGAGAAATCATCGATAATTAGTCATTAGTCTTTAGTCATTAGTCATTAGACAAATGCTTTCCTGACAACAGTCAACGGACAACAGTCAACGGACAACTGACAACAGTCAACTGACAACTAATAATTCCCTGACCAAGCCCAGGGACAGTTAACGAAACACAAAAACTATGCCGGACAAACTCAAAGTTCTTTATCAAGGAAAAATCGTTCCCACACTGATGGATCAGTTTAAATATACTAATATCCATCAGGTTCCTAAACTCGTCAAAGTCACAGTGAACCGCGGTTTGGGAGAAGCATCTCAAAACGCTAAGGCACTGGATTCGTCGATCAACGAAATTGGCATCATCACCGGTCAAAAACCAGTGGTGACGCGGGCGAAAAAAGCGATCGCAGGCTTCAAAATCCGCAAAGGAGTACCCGTCGGCGTTATGGTGACGCTGCGCGGCGATCGGATGTACGATTTTCTCGATCGGCTGATCAACCTCGCACTTCCCCGCATCCGCGACTTCCGCGGCATCAGCCCCAAAAGCTTCGACGGGCGCGGCAACTACAGCTTGGGTCTGAGAGAACAGCTAATTTTTCCAGAAATAGAATATGACCGCATCGATCAAATTCGAGGCATGGACATTTCAATTATCACCACAGCAAACACCGACGAAGAAGGACGCGCCTTGCTTAAAGAAATGGGAATGCCGTTCCGGGACAACTAAGCACTAGAGTAAGAAGCAAAAGATGGCAGCTAACGATACCATAGCAGATATGTTGACGCGCATTCGCAATTCTTGCATGGCGCGCCACCAAACAACGCAAATTCCAGCTACAAAAATGACCCGCAGCATCGCCCAAGTCCTCAAAAGTGAAGGCTTCATCGGCGAATTTGAAGAAGCAGAAGCAGAAGGGGTCAAGCGACATTTAGTGCTTTCTCTAAAGTACAAAGGTAAAACTCGCAAGCCCATTATCACGGCACTTAAGCGAGTCAGCAAACCAGGACTGCGCGTTTACTCGAACCGTAAAGAATTGCCCAGAGTATTAGGCGGAATTGGCATTGCCATTATTTCCACCTCCAGCGGCATTATGACGGATAGAGAAGCTCGACGCCAAGGTTTGGGCGGTGAAGTGCTTTGTTATGTTTGGTAGTCATTAGTCATTAGTCATTAGTCACTGGTCGTTGGCAACAGACTCAAAAATCAATCACTAAGGACTAATAACTAAGCACTAATAATCAAGGACTAATAACTAAAAACAAAGGACCAAAAAACTATGTCGCGAATTGGCAAGCGTCCGATTAGCATCCCCACGAAAGTCACCGTCACCCTAGACGGTCAAAAAGTAGCCGTCAAAGGCCCTAAAGGTGAACTTTCCCGAGTTATCCCAGCCGAAATCCTCATGGGAATTGAAGGCGAGACTTTACTCGTTACCCGCCGAGACGAATCTCGCGTCGCCAGACAACTGCACGGCTTGTGCCGCACCCTCGTCGCCAACATGGTCGAAGGTGTATCAGAAGGTTTTCAGCGGCGTCTCGAAATTATCGGCACAGGTTATCGGGCACAGGTTCAAGGACGGAACCTGATTTTAAACGTCGGTTACAGCAAACCCGTTGAAATGCCCCCTCCAGAAGGCATCACAATGGCAGTTGAAGGCAACACCAACGTCATTGTCTCCGGCATTGACAAAGAACTCGTAGGCAATACAGCAGCCCGCATCCGCGCGGTGCGTCCGCCCGAAGTCTACAAGGGCAAAGGCATTCGCTACAGCGGCGAAGTTGTCCGGCGCAAAGCTGGTAAAACAGGCAAAACAGGTAAGAAGTAACAATGAAGCTTACTCGCAAAGAATCAGTCCAGCGCAGACACCGCCGTGTTCGGCGCAAGGTGTTCGGCACCGCCGAACGTCCCAGACTAGCGGTATTTCGCTCAGATCAGCACATCTACGCTCAAGTCATCGACGACACCGCCCAGCACACTTTGGCCTCCGCGTCAACCCTCGATCCCGAATTGAAGTCAACTCTCAGTTCTGGCGGCAACTGTTCCGCGAGCGTGCAAGTCGGTCAGTTGATTGCCAAACGCTGTTCCAGCGCTGGCATAGTCAAAGTCGTATTCGATCGCGGGGGCAACCTCTATCACGGTCGTGTCAAAGCCCTCGCAGAAGCAGCTCGCGAAGCGGGGTTAGACTTTTAGGAAGAAGGAAGAAGGAAGAAGGAAGAAGGAAGAAGGAAAAAAGAATATACAACAAAATTCTTAATTCCTAATTGTTAATTTCTCATTTCCAACTACCAGTTACTAATCCCCAATTCCCAAAGAACAAAACTATGGCAGAACAAAAAGAACAGCGCAACAAGAAAAAAAGCAGCAGCAACAACAAAGGGCGCGAAAAAGAATCCGAATGGCAAGAACGGGTTGTTCAGATTCGGCGCGTTACCAAAGTAGTCAAAGGTGGTAAAAAACTCAGCTTCCGCGCCATAGTCATTATCGGCAACGAACGCGGTCAAGTAGGAGTAGGAGTCGGCAAAGCTAGCGACGTAATCGGTGCCGTTAAAAAAGGCGTCGCTGACGGCAAAAAGCACCTAATTGAAGTCCCCCTCACCAAATCTAACTCCATCCCTCACCCCATCAACGGTGACGGTGGCGGAGCTAAAGTGATGATGCGGCCGGCCGCTCCAGGAACCGGGGTAATTGCAGGGGGAGCAGTGCGAACTGTTCTCGAACTAGCAGGAGTCCGCAACATCTTAGCCAAACAGCTAGGTTCTGGAAATCCCTTAAACAACGCCCGAGCCGCAGTCAATGCCCTCTCCACCCTCCGCACCTTGTCCGAAGTTGCTCAAGAGCGCGGAATTCCAGTAGAAAATCTCTACGGTTAGGGCACGCGAGAATGGGAAACTGTAAGTTTTGAGTGTTAAGTGCTTGCGGTGAAAATAAAAAAATCCGCAACTCAAAACTCACGCACTCAAAACTACTGCGTACCCCCTCTCTAAATACCAATTACCAATTACCAATTACTAAAACTATGAGATTGCAAGACGCCCGACCCAAAGCAGGCTCCCAAAAGCGCCCCCGACGCTTGGGCAGAGGTATTTCTGCCGGTCAAGGCGCGAGCTCCGGCAAAGGGATGCGCGGTCAAAAATCTAGAGCCGGTAGCGGCACTAGACCCGGTTTTGAAGGAGGTCAAAATCCTCTCTACCGCCGTCTCCCCAAGTTGAAAAGCTTCCCTCTAGTGAACCGGAAAGAGTACACTACCATTAATGTAAGTAAATTAGCATCGCTGCCAGCAAACACCGAAGTTACTCTCACCTCTCTGATCCAAGCAAAAATTGTCACCACAGACGACGGGCCGCTGAAAATCTTAGGAGATGGCGAACTGAATGTACCTTTGCAAGTGCGCGCCTCGGCTTTTACCGCAGGTGCTCGCACCAAAATTGAAGCTGCAGGCGGAAGTTGCGAATTAGTTGCGTGAAGATTTGAGGTTTGAGAGTCTGTCCAAATCTCAAATCCTCAAGCTTGCTATCAGAAAATGATTTAGTCGAAAATCCCAAATCTAAAATCCAAAATCGTAACTATGGACGTTAGTAGAGAGAAAGCGCCAACTGCACAAGAGACGTTCATGCAGATGGCTCAAGCTGCTGGTTTGCGAGGCCGCATCCTCGTAACCGTTGGCTTACTGATTTTAGTACGCCTGGGTGTCCACTTGCCAGTCCCCGGCATCGATCGAGTCGCCTTTGCCCAAAACGTCCAAAATAGCCCTTTAATTGGCTTTCTGGATTTGTTCTCAGGAGGCGGCTTGTCTGCTTTGGGGATTTTCGCGTTGGGGATTTTGCCCTACATTAATGCTTCAATTATTGTGCAACTTCTAACTGCGGCTCTGCCAAGCTTAGAAGACTTGCAAAAAAATGAAGGGGAAGCGGGGCGGCGCAAGATTTCTCAAATTACTCGCTACGTTTCATTGGGCTGGGCAATTCTGCAAAGTATTGGCATTGCGATTTGGGTCAGCCCTTTTGCTCAATCTCCAGCGCCTTTATTCATAGCAGAAACTGCTTTGGCTCTGACAGCCGGCTCAATGTTTGTGATGTGGATATCGGAAGTGGTGACGGAACGAGGTATCGGGAACGGAGCTTCGTTGTTGATTTTTATCAATATTGTGTCGGTATTGCCACGCTCTTTGGGACAAACTTTTGAATTGGCTCAAAGTGGGGACACGCAAGTTGTCGGCCGCGTAGTCGTTCTACTGCTGGTCTTTTTGGTGACGATTGTCGGGATTGTTTTTGTTCAGGAAGGTACTCGCCGCATTCCGATTATCTCTGCCCGGCGCCAAGTCGGCCGCAAAGTTTATCGGGAGAGCCGGAGTTATCTGCCCCTGCGCTTGAATCAAGGCGGAGTGATGCCGATTATTTTTGCATCTTCGGTGTTGATTGTGCCTTCTTTCCTCGCTCAGTCTCTCAATAACCCGTTTTTGGTTCAAGTTGCTAATGTTTTGAGTCCGAACGGCCCAGCCCCTTGGGCTTACGCGCTGTTTTATCTGACTTTGATTCTATTCTTCAGCTATTTCTACGCTTCGTTGATTGTCAACCCCGTAGATATGTCTCAGAACTTGAAAAAAATGGGCGCTAGCATTCCGGGAATTCGTCCGGGTCAGAAAACGAGTGATTATGTGGAGAAGGTTTTGAACCGTTTGACTTTCTTGGGAGCGATTTTTCTCGGTCTGGTGGCCATTGTACCAACTGCTGTAGAAAGCGCGATCGGAGTGCAAACTTTTAGAGGTTTTGGCGCAACTTCCCTACTGATTCTAGTAGGTGTCGCGATCGAAACTGCTAAGCAAATTCAAACTTACGTCATCTCCCAGAGATATGAAGGAATGGTGAAGTAATCGTAATGCAATTTATTTTCATGGGGCCTCCAGGGGCGGGAAAGGGAACTCAGGCTCAGATATTAGGCGCTCTCTGGAAAATACCCCACATTTCTACCGGCGAAATCCTGCGCGCCTGCGTGGTGGCGAAAACTGCCTTGGGTCTAAAGGCGCAAGCCTACATGGACAGGGGTGAGTTGGTTCCCGACCAATTGCTGATGGATATCGTGCAGGAACGCTTGAATGAACCGGACGCTAATGCGGGCTGGATTCTCGACGGCTTTCCCCGCACTGTTACCCAGGCAACTTTTTTAGACAAACTGCTGCACGAGCTTAGCGGTGCCGAGGGGAGTACATCGAACCCAAAATGTGGTCTCAAAGCTGTTAATCTCGACGTTCCTGACGACATTTTGGTGTCTCGCCTGCTGTCGCGGGGCCGGCAGGATGACAATGAGGAGACGATCCGCCGTCGGTTGCAAGTTTATCGCGAGCAAACTGAGCCTTTGATTGATTTTTACAGCGGCCGTCAACAGTTAGTTGCGGTTGATGGCGATCGAGCAATGGAATTAGTCACCGCAGAACTGCAACAATCTCTCTCGATCGACTCTTGAACCCTCTCAATACAGCTTGTTACTCACAAGCTTTTGCTAAGATATGTTAACTAGGAGCTTTTTGTGCTATCAGGTTTTGTGAGGGTTGCTAGAGACCGGATTGAACTCGATACTAATTGCCACAACTTTACTCAAGTAAAGCTAAAACAAGCGGTTGGTTGAGTATTAAAGTCGATCGAGGCGCCCTAATTATTGCCCCCCGTTCCCGTTGGACTCCTACCAGTAAATAGGTTTTGAGGCTCACGCCGGGACACTCCTAGTTAATCAAATGTAGAGTTGAGGTAAATACCAAATTGTCTAAGCAAGATTTAATTGAAATGGAAGGGACAGTGACGGAATCCCTGCCCAATGCGATGTTTCGCGTTGACCTAGATAATGGGTTTAACGTGCTGGCTCACATTTCCGGCAAGATCCGCCGCAACTACATCAAAATTCTGCCTGGCGATCGCGTCAAAGTCGAATTGACTCCCTATGACTTGACCAAAGGCAGGATTACATATCGCCTTCGGAAAAAATAGGCTTAGATAAAACTTTCTAAAAACTAATTCTAAGTTTAATTTAGAGAGAATTTGGTAAAAAGCTTCAAATTTATGCTATAATGCTACGTTTGTAGTGTTGCCGAGAAGGGCGTCAACAACCTACCGGTGTATCGGGTTAAGTCATTGTTACACCGTAAAAACATCGCTCGCCACCACTCTGGCGCAGGCGAACTTTACCCAGCAATGGGAGTGGGTGCAAGCGGGCTCCTTCATGAAACAACCCGCACTTTATACAATTTAATCGAGGAGAGGTCTACACCTTGCCCAGCCTCTCCTCCCACCGCTCTACGGGCAGTCCCAGCGTGCCTGTTCTCCGCTAGAGCGGGGTTCTCCAGGCAGGAAGAAAGATGAAAGTTCGAGCATCTGTCAAAAAAATTTGTGAGAAATGTCGCGTCATCCGCCGTCGCGGTCGAGTGATGGTGATATGCACTAACCCGAAACACAAACAACGCCAAGGTTAGAAAAAAAGAAGATTGGGCACTGCACGCAGGTGCATCCTAATTGAACATTGTAGCCAAACAGGAAAACTAGGGAGAGAAAAAGTGTGGCACGGATTGCCGGGGTAGACCTTCCACGCGATAAGCGCGTCGAAATAGGTCTGACATACATTTACGGAATAGGCTTGTCGCGAGCCCAAAAAATTATCGCTGCAACAGGCGTAAATCCTGACACTCGCGTCAAGGATTTAACAGAGGCCGACGTGACAGCTCTGCGGGCTCATGTAGAAACAACATACCAAATCGAAGGAGACCTCCGGCGCTGGGAGTCAATGAACATCAAGCGCCTGATGGACATCGGAACTTATCGCGGTCGGCGTCACCGTTTGGGTCTGCCGGTGCGGGGACAACGAACCCGTACCAACGCCAGAACCCGTCGTGGCGTCCGCCGAACAGTTGCGGGCAAGAAAAAGGCACCTTCCAAGAAGTAACATCTTTTTGGGAAAAATACGCTGGGGGCTGCTGGCTCCTAGCGCTTCGGGACATTAGTTGAGAGAAACGTTAAAGAGACTAATATGGCGCGACCACAAACAGGCAAGAAATCTGGTGCAAAAAAGCAGAAACGGAATGTACCCAATGGGGTAGGCTACATCCAGTCTACCTTTAACAACACGATTGTAACTATTACCGACCTCAACGGCGAAGTGATATCCTGGGCATCGGCAGGTTCCAGCGGTTTTAAAGGAGCTAAAAAGGGAACTCCCTTTGCCGCTCAAACAGCAGCAGAAAGTGCTGCCCGCAGAGCCAACGACCAAGGAATGCGCCAAATAGAAGTAATGGTGAGCGGGCCTGGAGCAGGTAGAGAAACTGCAATCCGGGCGCTGCAAGGGGCGGGACTGGAAATCACCCTGATTAGAGATGTTACCCCAATTCCTCACAACGGCTGTCGCCCTCCCAAGCGGCGTAGAGTCTAAAACGATTTGAGATTTTAGATTTTAGATTTTGGATAATGGCTAACTGCTTAAAGTCAAAAACTAATGGTTCTAACTGTTGCCCCGTCCATCCAAAATCCGAAATCCGTTCAGGGGTATGCTCTGCAATCTAAAATCCAAAATCAAAAATCCAAAGTGGAAAAGGGAGGTCACTCCGTGGCGCAGTTTCAAATTGAATGTATAGAGTCTAACACTGACAAAGACCGCAGTCAGTACGGAAAATTTGTCCTGGAACCGCTCGATCGCGGTCAAGGAACAACTGTTGGGAATGCGCTTCGGCGAGTTCTGCTGTCAAACTTGGAAGGAACAGCAGTAACTTCAGTCCGAATCGCGGGCGTCAATCACGAGTTTGCCACGATCGAAGGGGTACGTGAGGATGTTCTAGAAATTCTCCTGAACATGAAAGAGGTCGTCCTCAAAACTCATTCTCAGCAGCCCCAAATCGGCAGGTTGCGGATTGAGGGGCCTGTCACAGTAACGGCCGATAGATTCGATTTGCCCTCTGAGGTGGAATTGATCGATCGTTCCCAGTACATTGCAACTCTCTCCCCAGGCTCAGTTCTGGAAATGGAATTCAGAATTGAAAAAGGCATCGGATACCGAGCAGTAGACCGCAGTCGCGATGATGGGTCGGCTTTGGATTTTCTCCAAATTGACGCCATCTTTATGCCGATTCGCAGAGTCAACTACAGCGTTGAAGATGCTAGGGTAGGCGGTACTGTCGAGAAAGACCGGCTGATTATGGAAATCTGGACTGATGGCAGCGTGACTCCTCAAGAAGCTTTGAGTCAATCTGCCAACATCCTGGTAGATTTATTTTCACCTCTCAAAGACATCACCCAAGATTCTCTCAAACCAGAGTATCCAGGTGAAGCCGATCCTACTAGCCAAATTCCGATCGAAGAATTGCAGTTGTCCGTCCGGGCTTACAACTGTCTCAAGCGGGCTCAGATCAACTCAGTCGCAGACTTATTGGATTATACCCAAGAAGACTTGCTCGAGATCAAGAACTTCGGGCAGAAGTCTGCTGAAGAAGTGATTGAAGCTTTACAAAAACGCTTGGGCATTACCTTGCCACAGGAAAAATCAGCTAAAAGTTAATCAACGGGTAACGGGTAAAAAAGTTCTGAATTTTAAGTAGGTGAGTTTTTAAGTTAAAGAAATCACCCCCCTAGATCGCGGACTATCCCGGCACCCAATTACCAATTACCAATTACCAACTGCCATGCGTCACCGCTGTCGCGTTCCCCAACTCAGCAAACCGGCTGACCAGCGCCGCGCCCTACTGCGCTCGCTGACCACCGAATTAATCCGCCACGGTAAAATCACTACCACTCTCGCCCGCGCCAAAGCGCTGCGCTCAGAGGCGGACAGGATGATTACCCTGGCCAAAGATGGCTCCTTAGCCTCTCGCCGCCAAGCTATGGGCTATATCTACGATAAACAGTTAGTACACGCCCTGTTTGAGGCTGCCCAAGAACGGTACGGCTCGCGCAACGGCGGCTACACCCGCGTAGTGCGAACTGTCCCCCGTCAAGGAGACAATTCCGAAATGGCGATCGTTGAACTGGTTTAATTCAATTTTGGGTTGGAGATTTGTGATTTATGACTGACAATCCAAAATCCCCAATCGAAAATCCCCAATCGATACAGCGCGTTGCTCTAGTAATCCAATACCTCGGCACTAACTTTCACGGTTGGCAGCGACAGCCGAACCAGCGTACAGTACAAGAAGAAATTGAAACAGCAATATCGACTGTTCTGGAACGCCCGGTAACGCTGCACGCTGCTGGGAGAACCGATGCGGGAGTTCACGCCGCTGCTCAAGTAGCGCATTTTGATGCCCACGGCCCAATTCCGGCTCACCGCTGGGCAAGCGTTCTCAACTCTCGACTGGCAAAAGATATTTTAATTCGAGCTTCGGCAAAGGTGGAACCTACCTGGCACGCTCGGTTCTCAGCCAGTTGGCGGCGCTATCGCTACACCCTTTATACAGACCCGACCCCTAATTTGTTTGTGCGTCCTTTTGCTTGGCACTGCTATCACGCCCCTGTGGATGAATCTTTGATTCAAACAGCTTTGACACCGCTCATCGGGCGGCATCACCTGGCTGCTTTCCACCGCGCGGGTTCTGCCCGCCCCCATTCCTGGGTGGACGTGCAAGCGGCCGAGTGTCAGCGTTCTGGGCCTCTTATCTATATAGAGGTTCAGGCGAGCGGGTTTCTGTACGGGATGATGCGGCTGCTGGTGGGGTTGCTGGTGCAGGTGGGTCGCGGGGAAAGGCCGATCGACAATTTCACCGATATCTGGGTCAACGAACGCCGAGAAATGGTAAAATATGCCGCTCCCGCTCAAGGTTTGTGCCTGCTGCGGGTTGGCTATTCAGAATTTCCCTTTCCCCCAGAGGTCTGGTACGACACTCAGCCAAAATTAGTCATTAGTCATTAGTCATTAGTCATTAGTCATTAGTCATTAGGTAACTACTAATAAAAAACTAAGGACAACTAACAATTAAAAACTGACAACTGACAACTGACAACTGACAACTAACAACAGTTAACAGTTAATAGACAACTAACAACAAACAATGAACAAAACTTACGTCCCTACTCAAGACTCCCTAGAGCACAAGTGGTACGTGGTCGATGCCGCCGACCAGCGACTGGGCCGTCTGGCAACTGAAGTTGCCATGTACCTCCGGGGGAAACACAAACCGACTTACACTCCTTCTATGGATACCGGCGACTTCGTAATTGTCATCAATGCCGACAAAATCGCTGTTACTGGCAAAAAACGCACCCAGAAAATCTACCGCCGCCATTCTGGAAGACCGGGCGGGATGAAAACAGAAACTTTTGCCAAATTGCAAGCACGTTTACCCGAAAGAATTGTCGAAGAAGCTATACGAGGAATGCTGCCTCACACTTCTCTGGGCAGACAACTGTTTACTAAACTCAAGGTGTACGCTGGCCCCAACCACCCGCACCAAGCTCAAAAACCAGAAGAATTAATTGTTCACACGATTCCGGGAGGAAATGAGTAATGCAAGCAACAGATACATCGGGTCGCGCTGTGTACTGGGGTACCGGCCGCCGCAAGTGTTCCGTAGCGCGGGTGCGCTTGGTTCCCGGCACTGGCATACTGACTGTCAATGGTAAAGAGGGGGATTTGTACCTGCAATTCAATCCTACTTATTTGGCTCTGGCTAAGGCTCCTCTGGAAACTTTGGGTCTGGAAAATGAGTACGACATTCTGGTAAAAGTCGAAGGCGGTGGCTTGACAGGTCAGGCTGACTCGATTCGCTTGGGTGTCGCTAGAGCACTTTGTCAGTTAGACCCGGAAAACCGCAAGCCTCTGAAGACTGAGGGCTATTTGACTCGCGACCCGCGGGCCAAAGAACGGAAAAAGTACGGTTTGCGGAAAGCTCGCAAAGCTCCTCAATACTCGAAGCGGTAATCGAGGGAAGAAGGAAGAAGGAAGAAGGAACCAGGAAAAGGCAAAAATTATCTATCCAGATTTTATTAGCCTTTTTTTGAAGTTTATTTCCGATTCCCGATTCCTGGTTCCAACAGATATAAGGCAAAATTCGTGCTGTTGTTGGTGTACAAGTCCTGCGGCAGCTAAAATGGTTGTAAAGTCAAAAATTAGAGAGAAAAAAACAATGGCAAAAGATGGCATTCACCCTGAGTGGTATCCCGAATCTCAGGTTTATTGCAACGGGGAACTTGTGATGACTGTGGGTTCCACTAGACCAAAGCTTCAAGTTGATGTCTGGTCGGGAAATCATCCTTTTTATACTGGCACTCAGAAGATTATTGATACTGAAGGTCGTGTAGAGCGCTTTATGCGGAAATACGGCATGACGGAGGTAGAAATGCCGAAGGCAGATGCTTCCTCTGGACCGCTGAAAATGGAAGATCCGAAAGCAGATGCTGCTAAGGCGGCTGGTAAAGGCAAAAAGAAGAAGTAGCCGGATTGTCATTTGTCCGCAGTTTGTTGAGAGTAGTTCTTTCTACTGGCAACTTACCGCCCTCGGATTTTAGATTTTAGATTGAAGACTTCGCTATGCAGGCAGTTGAGTTCTATCGCGTAGAGTTCGATCGACATTCTATCCTAACTGCTCTTGAGTTCTAAAATCTAAAATCTAAAATCTAAAATCTAAAATCGATCCGCCCTCGGATGGGAGAGTTTAGATTGAAGACTTCGCTATGCAGGCAGTTGAGTTCTATCGAGATTCTATCCCGACTGTTCTTCAAATCTAAAATCTAAAATCTAAAATCTAAAATCTAAAATCGATTGACAAAGGACAACTGACAATGGCTGAATCTTATTTGCTGGATAAATTGAAGTCGGTAGAGCAAACTTTTAATGAGTTGACTCGCCGCATGGCTGACCCGGATGTGGCTAGAGACAATCAAGAGTTTCAACGTGTAGCAAAAGCTCGATCGTCCTTGGAGGAAGTGGTCGATACTTTTGCTCTGTGGAAAACCACTCAGGAAGATTTGGTGGGCGCGCGACAGGTTCTCAAGGAAGCCGCGGGCGATCGAGATATGCAAGAAATGGCTGCGCTGGAAGTTCAGGAACTTGAGGCGAAGCTGGAGAATTTGGAAAGTCATTTGAAGGTTTTGCTGCTCCCCCGCGACCCGAACGATGACAAGAATATTATGCTGGAAATTCGGGCGGGTACTGGCGGAGATGAGGCTAGTATTTGGGCGGGAGATTTGCTGCGGCTGTATTCCCGTTACGCTCAAACTCAAGGCTGGCAGGTGAAGTTGGTGAGCGAGTCGCTGGCGGAAATGGGCGGCTTTAAAGAGGTGATTCTGGAAATTACAGGCGACAGCGTTTACAGCAAGCTGAAGTTTGAGGCGGGGGTACACCGGGTGCAGCGAGTGCCTGTGACTGAGGCTGGCGGCCGGGTGCATACTTCGACGGCGACGGTGGCTGTGATGCCGGAGGTTGATGATGTGGAGATTCACATCGATCCGAAGGATATTGAGATGAGCACGGCTCGATCGGGCGGCGCTGGCGGTCAAAACGTGAACAAGGTGGAAACTGCTGCGGATTTGTTTCACAAGCCGACGGGAATTCGGATTTTCTGTACTGAGGAGCGCAGTCAGTTGCAGAATAAGGAGCGGGCGATGCAGATTTTGCGGGCTAAGCTCTATGAGATGAAGTTGCGGGAGCAGCAGGATGAGGTGAAGTCGCGGCGTTTGGCTCAGGTTGGTACTGGTTCGCGATCGGAGAAGATTCGCACTTACAACTATAAGGACAATCGGGCTACCGACCACCGTTTGGGGGAAAATTTCTCGCTCAATAGTGTTTTGGAAGGGGATATTGAGGAGATTATTCAAACTTGCATTTCTCAGGATCAGCAGGAACGTTTGGTTGAGTTGGCTGCTTCTACTAATTGATGGAGTGATGGGGGGCTAGGCGCATTGTTTACTCAGCCTCAGTTCCCTTGTTACGCGGGAGATCTGGTTGAGTAGGGCTTCCCAAATTGCATCGGCGATCGCCACTGGATATTTGAAATGTTCGAGGTCGTATTGTACAATGACTTCTAGGGGTGCTAGGATTTGCTGGTTTCGACAACTAGCAATTGCTGCGATCGCCTCTTGTTGCCATCTGGCAAATAGTCTGTAGCTGAAAAAGGAACTGCATTTTTGTCCTTTCTTGTTCAGGTAAACGACTATTACTTGATGTTGTTTGGGGTAAACTTTGACTATCCGGTTGACGGGCATTCTCAGGGCTTCGCCTGCTTCTTTTTTGGAGATTTGCCAGCACTGGGGTTTTAGCCAACCGGAGGCTGTAAGGCTCTGGCGTGTGTGGCTGGGCTTGTGAGTTTTTTGAGTGCGTCTCTGGGTCATTGCTATTTCTCCTAAATCAATTTTAATTAAAATTAAAATTTTCAATGTAATTAAAATAATATCTGCTAAATCTTCTCCTGTCAAGCAAGACAGGTAAAATTGTTGGTACACAAGTAAACTAGGAATTGTGGTTATCTCGTGGCTGATATCGTGGACGCAGAAGCTAAGAAAAAACTGAGTGAGGTTGTTAAATTAGCGCGGGGCTCGATGAGTCTGACTGCTTTTGGCAAGCTGTTGGGAGTTTCTGCTGCTTCTGTCTTGTATTGGGAAAAGGGGCAGGTACTTCCAGATACGAAAAATTTGACTCAGATTGCGACAAGAGCAGGCTTTACGATGGAAGAGCTCATGGCTCATCTTGAAGGCAAGCCGATGCAGGAACCCGTAGATACTAACGATCTGCTTAAAAAAATTCAATCTATACCAATTAGTGAGTTGGCAGTGATTGGTAGAGCTGTGATGGATAGACTCGCGGCGGCGGCTGAGTCGTCTGGGAAATATAGTTGATGTATCAGTTGGCAAGTAGACTGCTATATACGATCACATAGCTTTTAAGTCGTGAACATCCAAAATAGACAAAAACTTAGCGAAATCATCAAAACTGCTCGCGGAACAATGAGTCAGCGATCGTTTGGCAAGCTTTTGGGCGTTTCCGCTACCGCTGTTCAGCTTTGGGAAAGGGGCGATACAGTTCCTGATACTGAAAACTTGGGTAAGCTCGCAGCGAGAGCCGGCTATACTCTGGAAGAGTTTCTCAGCTTTTTGGATGGCAATCCAGTCTCGCAAGCCCCAGAAATTAACGATATTGTCAAAAAAATTCAGTTTTTGCCTCTGAGTCAGGTGGCGCTAATTGGCAAAGCTGTAGCGGATAGATTCGCTGCATCGGCTGAGGCTGCTGGGGAATGAGTTAGGCTCGATCGCGATCGTCCGTTTTGCAGAAGTAGATCCCGATCGCCCTTAAAAATTTCCACCACTCGTATTTATCACAAAGTGAGTAATTTGTCAAGGCACAATCTACTTTGTTACGGAGTGCGATCGCCCGTATGCACTTACGCACTCCAAGCAAAGAAACCGGGTTTTTTACCGAATCTGCGGGATACAACGAAGTATTATCGTAAAAAACCCGGTTTCTGGGCCCCTATGCGATCGCCCTTATGAAAAAACCACTCGCCCTATCCGTGACTCAATATGTCTAAAAACTCTTGGACAATGCGATCGGGTTCTTCTGTGCATCTGTTAGCGTCGCAGTAGTGGATGATGCTGATACCGTGAGATGCAAACAGGCGATCGCGCGTTTCATCTTTTTCTGTATCGGAATGCGATATTTCCAGAATACCCCATTTGCCTTGGTGGAATATGAGGAAATCTGGTTCTTGGTTTTGTCTACCTGCGGGTGTTGTGAGGCGGGCTTTGGAGTTGGGGAAAAAGAGGGTGTTTGTGCGATCGAGTGCTTCGGCAATTTTCACTTGTTCTTGGCTGTGAAAGCGCAAATCATTCCAGTGATAAATCCCTTCTTCTATGCTTGACAACATTCCCTGGTTATGTGCGTCTTCAGCCTTGATAATTTCATCTGATGCCGTCTTATCCTCAGTTACAATTGATTTGTTTAAATCAGTCTGATAAAAATCGGCTTCACTTAAGTTTGTGAGCAATACTCTGGCTCCGCTTAAGTTAGCACCGCTGAGATTTACTCCAATTACTTGAGTTCGATGTAATGTCACTTGATGTCGCCGTAAGTATCGTTTTATAACTGCTTTAATATTACTTTTTTTTACTTTTTCGTCAAAAGCGTCTGAGAGTAACTTCCAGAGTTTATAGCCAGCGGCTTTAATATATTCATCATCATATTTAGAAAATTTAGCAATTTCCTCATAAGACTGTCTGCCTTCCCAGGACTGTTTGAAGATTAGCTCTTGCACGTCGTTTAACTGTTCGTCGTCATCTAGGACTGTTTCGACAATGGCGAGAGCTTCATCCACAGTCATGGGTTAAATCCTCTTAAAGGTAGTGTCCGAGTTGAGGTTGCGCTGGCATGGTTTATGACACTTTGACCGTGCGCGCACATTGCTGTGGATAGATTTTATCACAATCTCCAAGATGTTGCTACTATTTCTAACTTTTTGTCACTTTTTATCACTGACAAAGATGAAGTTGACTCATTAGAATACTTAAATGTCAGCAAATGGCTGGCGTTCATATTTACAAATAACCGTAGCATAGGAGTTAACAAAAGTGAGTTTACCATACAACCTTGCCGAGACAATTCGGAATATTATGGCTGCTTTGGCTTTGGCTCAAGGAATTTTATCCCCCTCACAGGTTTCTGATATTCCCAACTCGACAATAATAGCTCAATTTGAAGAGCAAATCGGAATAGCAGACCAGGCAGAAAGAGAGAGAGTAGAAAGGGAACTAAAAAAAGTAAAATCAAGTCAATCGACCATGCTAGAGATAGCTAAAGAAACAGGCTATGGTAGCGGTAATTATGGCGGATAAAGCAATTTTGATTAATTTTTACCAGTAGACACAACCATCAGGGGATTGAGTGGCAATTCCCCTGATTACCTAATCAAGGAAAGTATCAATGTGGATTTTAATTTTAATTGTGCTGGCTGTAGTTGTTTACTTCGTGGTGTCACAAGCATCAAGCAGTAATCAAGCTAGTAAGGCATCAAGTAGGACTCAAGCTAGTAAAGCATCAACCCAGAATTATACTAATCAAGTTGATTATTCAAATCTTGAAGTAATATCACTTGACAGCAGCGTGTCTATTCACTATAACTACACACGGCTTCGTGACCTACTCGCAGAGGGCAAATGGAAAGAAGCTGACGAAGAAACAGGGAAGATGATGATCAGGGTATCTGCTGTAACAGCCAATAAAAAATTGGCGTCTGAAGAATATGATCTCGTTATTAGTGAAAGTCGGTTCAATCCGGCAGCAGCCGAACACGTACCTTGTGAAGACCTTTGTACTATAGATCGACTTTGGCTTAAATATAGTAATGGTCGCTTTGGGTTTAGTGTACAAAGACGAATTATATCAGAATTAGGAGAGGATGAACTATCCATTCTGTCAGACAAAACAAGTGGAAGTCGAAATTATAGCAGCCGATTTGTTCAGCAACCTTCTTGTACATTAAGCCATAACTTCCTTAAACGCATAGGATGGCACACTAAATTCAGTGACGGCAGTGACGGTAATACAATAGATTATAACGATCTTACTTTTGCAATCGAAGCTCCATATGGGCATCTTCCCACAGCAAATTATGGGGAGGGAGGATTATATAATCCGTCAAAAAGCCTGAATCAAGCTGTCTCACTCTATGTCTTGAATAGGTTTTCAATTTGCGGTATTGCTCTGTAGTCAAAAGCTTTGTAACATAAACTTGTTGACATACTTTTAGAGAACATGGAATTGAGCTACGATCGCCCCTTCACTCCTAAAAGCGATCGCACCTCATCACCTTTCTACAACCTTCTCCCATCGCCAGCTTTAAAAGTTTTTGCAGTGCGATCGCCCTTAACAAATAAGAAAAAGCGCGATCGCTCAATCGTCCCTTAAAGCCGACAGTGTTAAGGAGTGAAAATCCGACCAACTCCTATATAGGGCTTGCTGAATAATCGATCGCAAACTATGAACAGGAGCGATCGATATATTCAAACTCAACTAAAGATAAGTCTTTTCTGCATCGAGTCCACCCAACAATAATTGTAGATTATTTTCAATTTAAAAACAGGTGTTTTTTTTCCAAATAGACATAAAAACACACAAAAAACCCGGCGCCACCAGGTAGCAAGGTTCATAACTAAAAAAGTAATTGCAATAACTGTACCAGATGTATTATCGAGTTTAGCCATCACTCGATTCTGACCGAATCTTCGTTTACCTTGCCTGAACTTGCCCTCAATCGCATTGCGAATTCTCTCATCTTTCAACGCTTGCCTCTTTTTTGATTTACTCACATTTGCTGGCGGTCTTGCTAGGGGCGGCCCACTAATTCTAATTCCTCTTTCTTTGCACGCCCGCTCGGTTCTAAGAGTGTGCGATAAATCCGATCAGCATGAACTGAATCTGGACAATATCCCGTGAACCTATGATATGCTTCTAATTGGGCTTTTAAGTCACCTGATTCGTTAAAGTTATCCCAGCTCATCCGGTCTAAAAATACATATCCTTCAAAAGAACTGGCTGATAGCTTGGCTCCAAATTCTACGCTTTTCCCAGCTTTTCCCCTGACTATGGGACGGATGTGGGGTTGGCTTAAACTTACTATTCTATCCTCAATACTTTGTTTATTATTGTCAAATAACCATTGCTGTTGGCGAGCGACTTCTGTGAGGACTAGCAAGGTTTTATATTGCTTTTTATTCAGACCTTCTAGGGTCGCACCTAAATCGATTAGCTGTTCAATATAATCCCGGTTTCTTGTGATATATTAAAGTTGTTTTTTAATTTCCTGTTTTCTTTTGTTGCGTGTGAGTCGTCTTTGTTTCGCTACTGCTAAGTAGTCTTTTCTTGCTAGATTACGGTAGGTTCTTGGTTTTTTATGGGTGTTTTCTTTGATTTGTTTATACAGGGTATCTATAATTTTTTCTGTATGAACTCTGGCTCCGTTTAATAGTCCTAAGTCGGTCGGATAACTAATATAACTTAATTTAATTAGTATGGCATTCGGCAAAATAACATATTGTCAATCGACTTTTTACATATATTGAAGAGCTAGAGTATTTATTGCAGATCCTCTTAAATGAAGGACAATTAATAATTAAATGGGGGCGCAAAATCACAAACAAGGGTAATGCTTGTCTCACAGTTTAAATGTGCAACAGCTTAAACTCCAAGTATGAGTAAAAGCGTTTATCTCAAAAAAAAATAGGCTAGCTATATTTCACAGCGCCTATCCCAATCAAAATTTTAATGGCTCCCCGCAACGCCGTCTTACCTCAGCTTTTGACCTGGTATTTTACCAGGTGGGTACCGTTGGCTCGGACTTAAAGTTTCTGGGTACAAGCCCAGTTTACTGCTGTCCAAACATCTTGATTCCCGAGAGTTAAGAGTTATAGATCAAAAAAACATTATTGGCAGTCACCAACGTCGCAGTAGAACCTTTATTTAATATATACCAACTAACCCGATTTTGGCAAGCTTCGAGCAATTTAACTTGCATACCAGATAGATTCAACGGTTTGAGCCAGATCCTCAGCTGACGATCGCCCCTGAGCCACCAAGTCCGCGTCGAGCACAACTGTAACGTGACCGAGTTTGCGACCGGGACGCGATACTTTCTTACCATACCAATGGACAAAAGCACCGCTAATTTGTGCCAGTTGTTTTCTTTTTGCTAAATAATCGGACTGGGCAGACTCGTAACCTAGCAAATTTACCATGACAGCGCCTGCACATTTTAAATCGGAATTCCCTAAAGGCAGTTGACAAACTGCGCGCAAATGCTGTTCAAATTGTGAAGTTTCGCAAGCATCGATCGTAAAATGTCCCGAATTGTGGGTGCGGGGTGCAATTTCATTGACTAACAGCTTATTGTCGGCGGTTAAAAATAATTCAATGCCGAATATGCCGACAGCTTGCAAACTGTTGAGGAGAGTGCGGGCGATCGCACAAGCTTCATTTTTCACATCTAAACTAATATCAGCGGGCGCAATCACCAGATGACAAACCTGATTTTGCTGCTGAGTTTCCACTATCGGATAAATCGCAATTTCGCCAGTTGCCGATCGAGCTGCAATCACAGCCAATTCGCGATCGAACGGCACAAACTCTTCCACTAGCAAAGACTGACCTTGGAGTGTAGCACGAATTGACTCAAAACTCCCCCAATCCTTAACAATAAAAGTACCTTGGCCGTCATAACCGTGGCGGCGAACTTTGACCACAAAGGGAAAGTTGATCGATCCAGCACCCGAATCTCCTGCAATCTGCACGCTGTCAGAAACAGAAATTGCCCGAAAGTCGATCGCCACCGCATTAAACAATTCCGGGGGCAAATCCGCACTGCAATCCCATTCCCAAAACCTCGGAGTTGGCAAACCCAAACCTTGTAAATAACAGCGCTGAACGTACTTATCCAACAAAGGAGAAAGCGACGACAAACTCGGCTGAAATAACACACCTTGCTCTTCTAGCGATCGCAAACCATCCAAATCCACAAACTCATTTTCAAAAGTAATAACATCGCAGCCAGCAGCCAATTGAGCCGTAGCCAAAACATCATCAACAGCAGCCAAAACAGCATCAGCAGCAACAGAAACTGCCGGGTCAGTAGCATGGGGAGTTTGTACTACCAATTCAATACCGAGCGCCCTAGCAGCATCCCCCATCATCCAAGCTAGCTGGCCGCCGCCGACAACGCCCACCCGCTTAAATTTTGCAGACGAACTCGCAGCGGTTTGATTTGATTTCATGTGAGTAAAATTCCCAGAGTCAACCTGCCTATCTTATCGCTATTTGTCCCCGGATCAATTATAGTAATTGCAGAGTTAAAAGCCAGAAAAGAGTTTTAATTGCCTGATTAAATCGAGGCAGAACCCAGAAAAATTGGGCGGCTAAAGTCTTTAATTATTGCACGCTCCCAGCCATTGATAAACAGCGGTAGAAGCCCACTCCTCCAGAAAAGTGCCACATCTAGCAATTCCCTAGCGCCAAGCATGGCATAATTGACAGCACTGCAAAAAGCAGATAGACAGATGCCAACACTGAAAATCAGACATTCAGGGAACACAATTTATAGGTGAGGATACTGTGAAAGTTTTAGTTGTGGGAAACGGAGGTCGCGAACACGCGATCGCAAAAAAACTGCTAGAATCTACGCGGATTAAACAAGTATTCTGCGTACCGGGCAACGGCGGCACAGCTACCACCCCAGGCTGTCAAAATCTGTCGCTCAACATCGACGACTTCCAAGGCATCGAACGCTTTGTGATGGTCAACAACATCGGATTAGTCATCGTCGGCCCCGAATTGCCTCTATCGCTAGGCATCGCCGACTATTTCCACCAGCGAAAAATGATGATTTTCGGCCCCACAAAAGCCGGCGCCCAAATTGAATCCAGCAAATCCTGGGCGAAAGAATTGATGCTCGAAGCAGGCATCCCCACACCCAAAGCTGCCGTATTTACAGACGCAGAAGCAGCAAAAGCATACGTTCTGGAACAAGGAACCCCAATAGTCATCAAAGCAGACGGACTCGCATCAGGCAAAGGAGTCACCGTTGCCACCACCGTCAAAATGGCTCACAGCGCGATCAACACCATTTTCCGAGGCGAATTTGGCACCGACAACATCCGAGTAGTCGTCGAAGAATTTTTAACAGGTCAAGAAGTCTCGATTCTCGCCCTCACCGACGGCATCACAGTGGAACCGTTGCTGCCCGCCCAAGACCACAAAGCTATCGGCGAAGGCGACAAGGGAGCCAACACCGGCGGTATGGGAGCCTACGCCCCAGCGCCCATCGTCACCCCGGAACTAATGGAAAGGATTCAAGAAGAAATTCTCGAACCCACCCTCGCAGCACTGCAAAAACGCAAAATCGACTACCGGGGTGTACTCTACGCAGGTTTAATGATTACCCCCGACGGAGAACCCAAAGTCTTAGAATTCAACTGCCGTTTCGGAGATCCCGAAACTCAAGCGGTTTTGTCACTGCTGGAAACTCCTTTGGAAGATTTGGTGCTCGCCTGCTGTCAGCAGCGTCTCGGTGAATATTCTATTCGCTGGAAGTCGGGGGCTTCTGTGTGCGTAGTTTTGGCTTCTGGGGGCTATCCTGGAAGTTATCAAAAAGGCAAAGTTATTACAGGTATCGAGGAAGCTGAAGCCAAAGGAGCAGAAGTGTTTCACGCCGGCACCCAGTTCAAGCACCAGCAGTTGGTGAGCGACGGCGGCCGGGTTTTGGGCGTCACTGCGGCGGGAGAAACTTTGGAACAAGCTATCTCCAAAGCTTATGCAGCAGTTGATTGCATCCAATTTGAAGGCGTCTACTGCCGCCGGGACATCGGCCGCCGAGCGCTGGGCGATAAAAAAAATTAGGAATTGCGCCCTATTGCCGCCATCCGAAAGCGAAGCAATCTCAATGTAGAAATGTAACAATGAAGTTTGGTATCTCTGCGGTGGCGGTAGCGGACAAGCCGCAGCAGAAAATTCGATCGGGAGCCAACTGAATTGATCTTGCTTTTAATATTGAACTGGTGAACTGATGAAATGCTGGCCATACTAAACAAAATCGGAGAAATTATTGCCCGCTGGTGGTCGGATTTTACCCTCCAGACCCGCCTGATGGCCGGTGCTACCCTCGTAGTGTCGTTAATTATGAGCGGCCTGACATTCTGGGCCGTGAATACTATCCAGCAAGACGCCCGACTTAACGATACTCGCTACGGCCGCGACCTCGGCCTGCTGTTGGCGGCAAATGTGGCGCCGCTGATTGCCAAAAACGATCGCTCCGAAGTAGCCCGCTTTTCGCGCCAATTTTACAGCAGCACCTCCAGCGTCCGCTATATGCTTTATGCAGACGAAGCGGGAGATATTTTCCTGGGGATACCATTTTCGGAATCGGAGGTGGAAACTTCCCTGACGCTGCGCCGCCAGATCAAACTTCCCGATAATTTTCTCGCCGATATTGAGGCGAGAAATTTAACTTCTTTGCCTTTGGTACGGCAGCATTTGACGCCAGATGGAGAAGTTACCGATGTATTCGTGCCGTTAATTCATGAAGACAAATATTTGGGAGTTTTGGCGATCGGCATTAACCCCAATCCCGCAGCAGTTATCTCTTCAAATCTGACTAGGGATGTCACTTTAGCAGTATTTGTGACAATTTGGGTAATGGTAATTTTGGGAGCTGTATTTAATGCCCTGACAATTACTCAGCCGATCAAACAATTAGTCTTCGGGGTCAAAAACATTGCCAGCGGGAATTTTAAGCAGCGAGTTGACCTGCCTTTAGGGGGAGAATTGGGCGAGTTAATCGGCAGTTTTAATGAAATGGCTCAGAAACTCGAAAGTTATGAAGAACAAAATATTGAAGAGCTGACAGCGGAAAAAGCTAAGTTAGAAACTTTGGTATCAACAATTGCTGATGGCGCGCTTTTATTAGACGCAAATTTGCAGGTGATTTTAGTTAATCCGACTGGGATGCGGATTTTTGGATGGGAGGGCAAAAATGCGCTCGGAGTAAATGTTCTGAACATTTTGCCTTCGGAAGTGCAGCAGGAGTTGGCGAGACCTTTGCAGGAAATAGCTGCGGGCGATCGCGAAGGCGGCGAATTTCGCATCTCTATGAGCGAACCAGTTAACCGTACAATACGGATTGTTTTAACTACAGTCATTCTGCACAAAGCGCCCGGTGCCGAACCGCTGTGCAGAAGCTGCATCCGCCATGAGGAAGATACCTGTACCGAGCCACAACGCCCGGTAGCTGTAGAGTGTACTTTCTACGAGCAAACCTCCAAGCATCAAGGTTCGGGGAATTACCGAGAAAGTCTCAAAGGCATTGCAATGACAGTGCAGGACATCACTCGGGAAGTAGAACTAAATGAGGCTAAAAGCAATTTTATCAGCAATGTTTCTCACGAATTGAGAACACCTTTATTTAATATCAAATCTTTTATCGAGACTCTCCACGAGTACGGAGAAGACCTACTAGAAAGTGAGCGCAGGGAATTCCTAGAAATTGCCAATCGAGAAACCGATCGACTAACTCGTTTAGTTAACGATGTGTTAGACTTGTCGCGACTGGAATCCTGCCGAGTTTATCACTTGGAGGCTGTTGACCTCCCGCAAGCTGTGGAACAAACCCTGCGGACTTATCAGTTAAATGCTAAGGATAAAGGCATTGAATTAGAGCAAGAAGTTGACCCGTATTTGCCACCTGCTTTAGGTCATTACGATTTGTTACTGCAAGTATTTGCAAATTTAGTAGGAAATGCCTTAAAATTTACGCAGTCCGGCGGCAAGGTGGCAATTCGAGCGTATTTGCTAGAGCCGGAGGCGCCCACCCACAAAGATGGTCAATCCGTCAACCACAACTTGTCACCGGATGCCCAACATTTTCCGGTAGTGCGGATCGAAATTTCTGATACTGGAATTGGCATAGATCCCGAAGATCAACAAGCAATCTTCGATCGCTTTTTCCGGGTAGAAAACAGAGTACACACTTTAGAAGGAACTGGATTAGGTCTTTCTATTGTCAGAAACATTATTGACAAGCACCACACTAAAATTAATTTAGTTAGCGAAGTTAATGTGGGTACGACTTTCTGGTTCGACTTGGCAGTTTATCAGCCGAAACAAACAGTAGAGATGGAAAATTCTTGGCCAGTGGAAGCAACGGTGGAGAGTGAAACAATTGCGAGTCATGTTAGATCGATTCCGGTTGCACCGGAATGATTGTTGACTGTTGACTGTTGACTGTTGACTGTGGATAGTGATATTGTTTCCGGTTGATTAGGAATCAAGAAGAAAGCAAATTAGTTAGATTGGGATTTTGAAACCACAGATGAACGCCGATGGGATTTTATCTGTGTTTATCGGCGTTTATCTGTGGTTAAATCTACATTCCTATTGTTGTTCGGTAGATGATGGGGTGGTAATTAGATCAAGACTTAAGAAAGAGTCTTTCTAGCACGTTCCGATCGCTCTTCTGCGGTATCCATAACATCCGCCATTTTATCCACCATTTCCCCTGGGTAATTTTCTAGTACCCGAGTAGAAAGTGAAATTCGGCCACGATTTTCATCGAGGTCAACCACGATCGCTTTCAGGGGTTGACCGGGAGCAAACACCTTGCCAAGGTTATCAATATATTTTTGGCTAACTTGCTTGATGTGCAGCAAACCGCTAACTCCTTCCAAGTCTACAAACACGCCAAAAGGCTTAATGCTGCTGACTTTTCCTTCCACCAACTGACCAATTTGCAAGTCCTTGAAGGCATTCGATTGAGTGGCCATCCGCTGGGAAAGTACGAGTTTTTCTCGTTCGCGATCGACCTCCAAGAAATTAACGCTCAAAGATTGACCAATCAGCGATTCTAGGTTATCGCGATCGACTAAGTGCGATCGGGGAATAAAGCCGCGCATTCCCTGAACATCTACAGTCACGCCGCCCTTATTTGCCCCAGAAACCCGCACCTGAAGAACTTTACCGGTTTCCTGCAATTCAACTAAATCTTCCCAAGCTTGCTGAATTTGTAACTGCCGCAGAGACAAAGTAACTTGGCCATCGGCATCTTGTTCGCGGATAATCAAAAAGTCCCGTTCCTCGTCCAGCGGAACCACTTCCGACAAATCCGTTACTGTTCTCAAAGCAGCCTCTTCGATCGGCAAAAAAGCCGAAGACTTGCCGCCGATATCAACATACGCGCCGTTTGAGTCGTACTCGAACACTTTGCCGCGCACTACTTGTCCTTTCTGGAACTCGTAATTGTGCTGTTCGAGGGCTTTAGCAAAATCATCCATTGAAAAGGATGCTTTTGCGCTTTGAGAACCTGTAGATTTGGAATTCATGTCAGTTTAGTTGTCAGTTGTCAGTAATTTAGTTGGCAGTCGTCAGTAGAAAAAATTTTCCCACTCTCCCCATCTCCCTATCTCCCCATCTCCCACTCTTTAAGCTGGTTGAAGTTGCTGATGAAATAGCTGCTTCACCTGCACCCACGAGTCGGCTGCTGCCGTAGCGTCGTAACTGCCGCGGTGGTCGCAGAAGAAGCCGTGATCGGCATTGTAGCGGAAAATTTGGTGAGAAATACTGTGTTTTTGCAATTCTGCGGCGATTTGGTCAACTTGTTCTAAGGGAATGCTGGGGTCTTGAGTGCCAAAAAAGGCGTAGAGAGTGCCTTTAATGTCTGCTGTGCGGGCGATCGTGGGGGCTCCGCCGCCGGGGGTTAGAGTGGCGATACCGGCGCCGTAGAACGACGCTGTAGCCTTGATTTCGGGCAAAGTAGCGGCGAGGTAGGCGACGTGCCCTCCAAAGCAGAAACCGATGCAGCCAAAACCTTCTGGTTTGACAGAGGGTAGAGTTTTGAGGTAATCGATGGTGGCTTGGATATCGCCCAGAAGTTCGGAAGCTGTGGTTTTTTCTTTGTATTCTCTGCCGATTTGGATGGCTTCGGGTGTGTAGCCGGTTTCAAAGCCGGGGGCTTGACGCTGGTAAATGGCTGGGGCGATCGCCACATATCCTTCTTTTGCTATTCTTTCAGTAACTTCGCGGATGTGCGAGTTGACCCCAAAGATTTCTTGAATCACGATAACTGCGGGAAATTGCCCTGGGGAGGTTGGCTGGGCTAGGTATGCAGCTATTTGCAAATCCCCGTTAGGAACTGTGATGTTTTTGGTGCTAATTTCGGCTTTTGTCATAGGTTGTTTTAAGGTAAATGCCACTCTACTGATTTTAAGTTAATTTGGGGATTTTGTAGGCAATTTGCCAATAATATTTTTTGGAACCGCGAAGCACAAATACCGCAAATATGGCAGGTAAAAATTCGCTAATTATTGAATATTTAGGTTGTGGTGAATAAGTGGGGGCAAATCACTCCTAGCAATTAATTGGGGATTCAATCCCGGTAAAATATAAGTTGTGGTCTGTGATTTTCTAAAGCATAGATTTTGATAAGTCTACGACTTGGCAGCTTTTATCTGGCTTTTTCGTGAGATTTTAGAGATAAGTGGCTAAGTCGTTAGCTGTTGAATATGAGCTAATTTTTTTTGATATATAGGAGTTGTTTTTTAATCGCTTTGCTTTCTGGTTGGCGGAATCGTTTGAGGAGATTGATTCCGGCTAGGACTCAAGTCTAAGTTACGATCTACCGAAGAAAGTCATGCAACCAGTTGAGGAGATTGATGCAGGGTAGGACTCAAGTCTAAGTTACGATCGCCATGCCGAACAAAGTCATCCAACCCAAGGAAGACACTATTTGGTTTTTTCCGCTGTGCGTTTGTTGTCAGGGTAAGATCGAAGGTATTGGTGGGGTAGAACCCGTTGAGCGAAGAATATTTTTTGCTGAGTTTCCGTGAATGGGTAGGTGTTAAAATCGGGCTATCAAATTTTTCTGGTCAAACTCATGTGGAGCAATAGTTTGATGCCCCTAGTGTGAAAAAAAGATAGACGCAAAGGCTGAAAGCTTTACAGGACAAGGTTTTGGAGTGAGTATGGAAACTTGGGTATTGACAAGCCGAAGGCTGGAATGGTACTTTTCTTTTAGATGGACGCAACTGCACCTTGAAAACCAAATACACCCTGGCTTCTGGAACGGGCTGCCGGAAAAAACCTAAAACCCTATCAGGGATTGAAACGACAGCATTTGGTAGCGAGCCAATCTTTCTGAATAAAGCCGGAAAAAACCTAAAACCCTATCAGGGATTGAAACTTCAATGTGGTTCATATTTCTTTATACAAGCTCTGCCGGAAAAAACCTAAAACCCTATCAGGGATTGAAACCCTTTGAGAAGATATAAAATTCGGAAAACATACGAGCCGGAAAAAACCTAAAACCCTATCAGGGATTGAAACCTTTAAAACAAAATATTCGCCCCATCCCTTCGGCCGGAAAAAACCTAAAACCCTATCAGGGATTGAAACCTGAAACTTCCCCGGCTCGCTGCCAGTCGCCGGAAAAAACCTAAAACCCTATCAGGGATTGAAACAGCGAAGGGATTGGGACTGAGTGCATCACACTTGATCGAGAGCCGGAAAAAACCTAAAACCCTATCAGGGATTGAAACAGTTGCCACAATTGACCCTCAATAGTAGAGGCGTTAACCGTTGCGCCGGAAAAAACCTAAAACCCTATCAGGGATTGAAACCCGCCTGAATAGCTACCGCTGCAGCACCCGTAATGCCGGAAAAAACCTAAAACCCTATCAGGGATTGAAACCCATCGTTAATTTTTGCCGGAGCGCTTCATGCCTTAAAGCCGGAAAAAACCTAAAACCCTATCAGGGATTGAAACCTGTGATGAATATCAGAGATTGATCGGCTCTGTTGCGCCGGAAAAAACCTAAAACCCTATCAGGGATTGAAACCTCCTGATGCTTATAAACCGGATGACATCTCCAAGCCGGAAAAAACCTAAAACCCTATCAGGGATTGAAACTAATTCAATAGCTTGATTGTCGAGCTTAGCTAACGCCGGAAAAAACCTAAAACCCTATCAGGGATTGAAACACAAATTCGACCGGGGAAACTCGCGAGTATTACCGCCGGAAAAAACCTAAAACCCTATCAGGGATTGAAACGTCACTGAAGAGGAAGCGCACGAACTAGAAACCATCGCCGGAAAAAACCTAAAACCCTATCAGGGATTGAAACCCGGCACTTGATGCGATTTTTGGGCCTGTGCCAGTAATTGGCCGGAAAAAACCTAAAACCCTATCAGGGATTGAAACCGCGGCAACTTTCTCATTAATCGCAAAATTACGGCCGCCGGAAAAAACCTAAAACCCTATCAGGGATTGAAACCTGCTTACTCTGTTTTTGTACTAACTCAGGCGAAGCCGGAAAAAACCTAAAACCCTATCAGGGATTGAAACCTCAGAATCCTGTATCGGCTCATGGGAGCTTTGAGCCGGAAAAAACCTATTTCCCCATCTAGGGCTTGAAACGCCCAAACTACAAAATTATTGGCTCAAAAATAGACCTCTCCTCTCTCTTTCTATCTCCTCCCATAACCTCAAGCAATCGATCGACTACACGCCTCCAAGTAAAATTTTCAGCCACAAAAGCCGGGCCCGCAACCCTCGCTTTCGCAGCCAATCCAGGCTGTTCGATCGCCCTGCACATCAAATCAGTCAAATGTTCCCACTCAGGAGCTAAGATAAATAACGTTTCCCCGTCACTTACCACACTCATAAATTTACTTTCAATCCGCAGTGCAAAGTCCGATCGCGTAAAATCATCCGTAGGGCCGCCCTCCGTGCAAATAACAGGCAAACCGCAAGCGGCAGCTTCCAACACCGGCAAATTAAAACCTTCTGCCAAATAGGGAGAAACATAAACATCTGCAGCTTGGTAAAACTCTGCTATTTGAGCAAAAGATAGCTGGCTACCAGTATAAATTAATCTTGGTAAAACTCTCGCTCTTTCAGCATCGTCGAGCACAACTCGGCAGGCTTCCGCAATCTCGTCTCTCGACGGATAAAGCAGTTCAGAACCTTTTAAAACTAATCTCGCATCTGGATATTTGTCAACTACCGCAGCGAAGGCTTTTAATAAAGGGCGAATACCTTTGCGATCCGTTTGTCCTCCGATATTTAAAAATATAAAATAGTTTGACCACCCGAAACTTTCGCGCAGTGATTGACGCCGATCGCCCGCAGCAGGATAATAAATCTTAGGATCGACTCCCAAAGGTACGACGGTAATGCGATCAGCATCAACTCCGCTGCGAATTAAGCCGGCTTTTGACCAAGCTGAAGGTGTAATAATTTTCGTTTCTGAGTTAACCGGGGTTTGGGCGATCGACTTAACCCCCATCGCCTGTAATACTGAACGGGTAATAATCCCCCATTCTGTGGCTGCAAATACCCAAGTTTGAGCGCTACTGGATGCCGAGAAGTCCCACGGGCAGTACATTCGCAGGGTAACGTCGGCTGACTGATTTACCGCAGGGATCTTAATGCTGCGAAGTAAGGTTTCATTTGGGCGATCGAACAAACTAATTTTCGTCTCCCAAGCTGCGTCAATGTAGGGCATATCGCGGTGGAAAAGCTCAATTTGTCCTCGCGGGTGATCGAGCATTTCCAGCAGTTGAAATTGATTGGCTACGCAATAGGAATGATAAATAAAACGCCAGCCTTCAACAATAATCTGCAATTCAAAACTCCCGCTTTTGGAATTAAAAATTCACCTACTAATAATCAGAAATTAGTCATTAGTAATTAGCCAGCATAAATTACCAATTACCAATTACTAATGACCAATTTCTTACTTAATCACTTGCCAATCCATAATCCGCCACTGTCCCTCTTGACGGATCAAGTCGTAGCGCACCCGCAGGTTTTCATTGCGGGAAGAAACGAGTTGAGAACGATCGAACACTTCGGCTTTTTCCGCGACTTGGGCATCTACTTGGGCGCGATCGGGATTAGTCGGATTTGTGGTAACTCCATTAACTTGCAGCTTGTGTACATAACGCTGGTGCGCGTTGTTACGCTGTTGAGCTTCTGCCATTAATTGCCAGCGAGACAAAGCCGGTTCTGTGAGAACTTGCCTTAATTCTTCGACAGCGTGATTGGGGCCCAAAGCCGCTGCTTTCGCCGATAGCCAGCTTTGAACTATTTGTCGGGCTGATTGCTCAGTGATTTCTCCCGACACTGGGCCTGCGGCGCTCGGCTCTGGGGCCGCGGCCAAGGCAGGGATTTCTAGGGGCGGTTCTTCCAGGCGGACGAGGGCTTGCTCTCCTCGGAGAGATGGGCCCGATAGGGCTTGCATCGCGCTAGCCAACAGACTGAGTATTAACCACAGAAGTAACAGGCTCAGGACACCTGCGACTAGAAACAAAGCCAGCCTGTTTGGAGGCATGGACTTGACTTGGGCGGTAATTTCTGCTGCCTTGGTGCGCGCTCGATCTACAAAATCGCCCTTTAGCCCATTGCCGCTTGCTCCGCTGCGCCCTGAATGTTGGCGTCTGCGATGTTTGGAAGTCGATTCTGCAGGGTGTGGCACTGTAGCTATCGGGAGAGAGACGGGGGCAACAGCGCTAGGCGCGGCCACCGTTGCCGGGGATTTCGCGCCAGAGGCTGCGGTGGAATCCGCGCCCGGTACGGGGGTCAACGTGACCGTACTGGCTCCCTGCTTGGCTGTGGGTGCCGGTGTGGGTATGGCAGCGGGCGATCGGCCTGCTGTCGGTTGCAGTCGCCCTGGAAGCTTGCCGGAGCGGGGCTGCACCACGACCCATTCGTTGGCGGTTTCTGCGTCCTGTGGCAAAGCTTCTAGGTAAGCTTGTACTTTCGGGTCAGCAAAGTAATCTTTCAAGGACACTGACTCGTTGGCCAAGTCGCGGAAGTGGGGAAACACTTCTTCTTGTAGCCAGTGTTCGGCGTACAAGCACAGTCCGGGCAACAAGTCGGGTGAATCTTGGGAATGTTCGCGAATGAAGGCCAGGGGTTCTTTTTCCGAACTCAGTTCCAGGGCTCTGCTGGCTTCTTCTGTCTGGCCCAGCAGCAGGGAACAGACGGCTTTTTCCAGGTGAACGTCTTGGCGGCGACCCAGTTGCATCAGCATCAGCTTGGCCCGACGGATCATCGATGGCTGTCTGGCGGCAAATCCTTGGGCTAACAAGGTGTAGACCGAGAGGTAAGTGGCGACTGCGGAGGGGCGGCCGGCTTCGGCTTCAAATAGCGCCTGCTGCTCGCTGCTGGTTAGGTGTTTACGCATTTGCTGCACGAACCGGAGGAAGTCTTCTATTCCTAAACCCGATCGATCGTCTCCCGAACCGTCGATACCGCCTCGTTCTTGAAGCATTTCTCGCAGGATTTCCAGTCCCTTGCGACGCTCAGCGACTTTTTCTTCGGGAAGTGATAATAGCTCTAAAATGTTGTACGGACGGAGTTTGTATATGTCGGCTTGCATTTCACCCCTCACGCTTGCAAATAGGCTTTCGCGCAGCAGCAATTCTTGACCTGCTTCTAATGATTTTGCGGCATTTTCGTACTGACCTTGCTGCCACTGTTCGCGGCCGAGTTCTAGACAGGCAAGGCTGACGGTTAAAACTATATCTGGCCTCACGAGCTGCGGGTCGCCGAAACGACCTTCTGCGATCGCGATGCTGCCATTGTTAAGATACGGGCGACCCAGCTTCTGTACGAGTTCGTATTCTCCCAGTTCTTGCAGTATGAGCAGGGCTCCTACGAATTGGTTGTCATCGATTTCAATACTTGGAGTGTGGGGGTCGGGAGCAGCCTCTAAAGCCTTGGACTCTGCCGGAACGGTTTCTCCTGCGTCTTGCAGGAAGGTGGCCGGGCCTGCTGAGGTTTTTGACCTCTGGTGCTTGGCTTCCTGTGCCGCTTCCGACTCTCGATCGTAAGTTTTGGCTAAAAAACTGGCATCGTAAGCTTTGCGCCCCTCTGAGTCTGACAGAACGGCGCAGGCTTCATCGAGCAGTTGTTTGCGGGCGACGATCGCAACTTCGGAATACTCCCGGCGCGGAAGCTGTAAAGTTCGATCGCGGTGAGCCTGCTGCAACTGTTCGGCAGTAGCTTGAATCGGTAGACCCAAAATCCGGTAGTAATCTAGTGGAATTAACATAAGTTAAAGAACTGTCCACTTCCCCAAAGCGCTAGCAACTGAATTAGCCTATCTTAAGTGACATACTCCCGCAAACCAAATCAAAAATTCTGGTGTTTGCTTCCAACCGCCCCCTTCACGGTATGTTGGACTTGCCGTAGAGATACTCTGATTTTTTTCCCTCTAGGGCGTTTTACAGTGAGGAAAATGCCAAGGCCCATTGCCCGTCAGCTAAATGAGTGGTTTGACTCTTGAGCATTTTCGGGTTTGAGAGTAATGGAATTATATCATTCGTGTGCATGGGGTTTAGATGGGAGTTTGTTCTCCGAGTCCCGGCAATCCGCCCCGAGGGCCAAACTCATTTTAACTTTTGAGGGGGTTTGGGGCAGCTCTAAGTCCCACCCTGTACCCGTTGGGTCAGCGTTGGGATACATGGACTCCCCCAAGCAAATTTTATCTGGTCAATCAGGCGTAAAATTTGCAAGCTAGAGGGAATAATTTTATCAGAAATATATATAATTCTAAAGGGATGTGAAAACAATGCAGCATCAAGCCGTCAAAGTTAGGCTATATCCGACAACCCAACAGCAGGGGATACTAGCTCAACACTTTGGCTGTTCCCGCTGGTGGTGGAATTACGCACTAAATATGTGTATTGAAACCTACAAAGCCACGGGTAAAGGCTTGACCCAAGTTGCGTTAAACAAACTCCTGCCAAACCTTAAAAAACAAGAAGAAACACAATGGTTGTCTGAGTGTTACTCTCAGGTTCTGCAAGCTACTACGCTTAACCTGGTAACTGCTTACAAGAACTTTTTTGAGTCTAGGCCAAAATACCCTAGATTCAAATCCAAGAAAAATAGGCAGTCAATCCAGTACCCGCAATCAGTCAAACTGGTTGACGGCTCCCTCAAGTTTCCCGGTCGTGTCGGCCTTGTCAAAGCCAAGTTACATCGACCGATTGAAGGAACCATCAAAACTGTAACAGTCAGTGTTACTCCTTCGGGGAAATACTATGCCTCTGTGCTGACAAAACTCGAAGGAGATAAACCAGTTGCTTGCACCGATGGAAAAGTTGCCGGAGTTGACTTGGGATTGAAAGATTTTGCTGTTGTTAATGATGGCATCAAGACATCCAAGTACCCTAATCCCAAGCATTTAGCAAAACATGAACGCAACCTGAAAAGAAAGCAGCAAAAATTAGCCAGAAAGGAGAAAGGAAGCAAGTCTAGAAATAAAGCCACGAAACTGGTGGCTAGGGTTCACGAACGAATTAGCAATGTCCGCCAAGACTACTTGCATAAGCTGTCAAGAAAGCTTGTTGACGATAACCAAGTCATCGTAGTCGAAAACCTTCACGTTAAGGGCATGGTTCGTAATCACAAACTAGCTCAAGCAATTTCTGATGTAGGTTGGGGAATGTTTGTCAATTTCTTGCATTACAAACTTGACCGCGAAGGTAAAGTGTTAGTAGAGATTGACCGATGGTTCCCTAGCTCGAAACTCTGCTCAAATTGTCACTATCAGGTGAATGAAATGCCATTAGGTGTTAGGGTATGGACTTGCCCTAGTTGTGGTACTCATCACGATAGAGATGGCAACGCTGCAACCAATATCAGAGCAGAAGGAATCAGAATGCTATCGGTCTTGGGAACCAGGACTGCTGCTGATGGAGGGGATGTGAGTCCGAGACTGGGACGCAAGTCCAAGTTGACGCAATCCCCGTAGAAGTCAGAAGCTCACGCTGTACCTTTATGTCAGCGCTGGGTAGTTCACATGTCTAGGAAGCCGATCGTCGGGTATTAATTATTTATGGTTCAGGAACGGACTTTACCAGTTTTTGACGCGCAAAGCGTAACCATTTCTCGGGATGAGGGCTTAATGCTCTACGAGGATATGGTCTTGGGGCGCTACTTTGAGGACAAGTGTGCTGAGATGTACTACCGGGGCAAAATGTTTGGTTTTGTCCACTTGTACAACGGTCAGGAAGCTGTGTCTACTGGCGTGATTCGATCGATGCGCCGGGATGACACTGATTACGTTAGCAGCACCTACCGCGATCACGTTCACGCTTTGAGCGCGGGCGTGCCGGCGCGGGAGGTAATGGCGGAGTTGTTCGGGAAGGAAACGGGTTGCTCGAAGGGCCGCGGCGGTTCGATGCACATGTTTTCGGCAGAACACCGACTGTTGGGAGGTTATGCTTTTGTGGCTGAGGGAATTCCTGTAGCTACGGGTGCGGCTTTTCAATCGAAGTACCGGCGCGAAGCTTTGGGGGATGAGAGTTCCGATGGCGTGACTGCTTGTTTTTTTGGCGATGGTGCTGCAAATAACGGGCAGTTTTTTGAGTGTTTGAATATGGCGGCTTTGTGGAAGTTGCCGATTATTTATGTTGTGGAAAACAACAAATGGGCGATCGGGATGGCCCACGAGCGAGCTACTTCTGACCCGCTAATTTACAAGAAGGCTCATGCTTTTGGCATGGCTGGTTTTGAGGTTGACGGGATGGATGTTTTGGCGGTGCGGGAAGTGGCGAAGGAAGCTGTGGCGCGGGCGCGGGCCGGCGAGGGACCGACTTTGATCGAGGCTTTGACTTATCGCTTTCGCGGGCATTCTTTGGCCGATCCTGATGAGTTGCGTTCTAAGGAAGAGAAGGAATATTGGTTCCCCCGCGATCCGATTAAGAAGTTGGCTGCTGAGTTGATCGATCGAACTTTGGCAACTGCTGAAGAATTGAAAGAGATCGATAATAAGATTCAAGCAGTAATTGACGATGCAGTGGATTTTGCTGAGAAAAGCGCCGAGCCAGATCCTAGCGAATTGTATCGGTTTATCTATGCAGAAGATGAGTAAGCTGTTGTGCATTTAACTTGTATGTTTAGGGCGGGCAGGATGCCCAACCCCTACTCCCCACAAGAGTGATAGATCCCTGTAGGGACACGGCGAAAGCCTTTGTCCCTACTGCACTTCCTCAACCTGGAATACGCTGTAAGACTTACGTACAAACTCTACTTGTAGGGTTGGCACTGCGACAGGGGGAACGCATCTTATTGAACACTGTTCATCAGTGGTGAGTATATTTTGAGATAAATTCATTATTCTTAGAAACTACAGACACGCTTTGTAATGACTTTAGTAAGAAAACAATAACTGATTAATGGTGGTTTTTACGCTTCTGCTAATTTTGAGACTATAAAAATATTACAACCACTGTTTACAAGTTGTATAATAGTTAGTAAGCTGTTGTGCCTTTAAATAGGTATAATAAAAGTTTAGTTTAGTCAATTTCTAAAAAAATGCCAGCCCAAAACCATCTCAATCCCAAACAAATAGAGAAACTACAGAAAGCTTTAAAAGAAGAATAAAAAGGAAATGTCAGAGAAAGAATTCTGATTTTATTATTGCTCAATGACGGCAAAACACAATCTAAAATTACTGATTTTTTGGGTTGCTCAGTCAACAAAGTATCTTATTGTTGTGTCAAGGGAGACCCAGACAATCTAGAAAGTCTAATTGATGAAAGGCTGAAGAGAAATCACAAAAAAGCCACAGATAAATATATAGAGATATTATTAGAAAATATAGAAAAAGACCCTCAAAAATTAGGATATGATTTTGGACGATGGACAGCGCAGAGATTAGCAACATACTTAGAAAAATCCACAGGAATAAAATTAAGTGGAGGACAAGTGCGGAGGATATTAAAGAAAAAAAGTATGTTTACATCTGGGCTAAGTATAGCCTAGAGTCCAAGAGAAATCCTGAAAAAAGAACAGCGTTTAAAATAAAGATAGCCGAATATTTAAAAGTAGAAAAAGAAACTCCAGAACGATTACAGGTATGGTTTTGGGACGAGAGTGGATTTAGTTTAATAGTCACCATCAGAAAGAACTGGTGTAAAAAAGGCAGGCGAAAAAAGGTTCGAGGAAACAGAAGAAAAGGCAGAGTTAATGTAATAAGAGGAGTAATAAATTCCGATAAAAAAAGGTGGTAGAGTTCCTAAAAAAAGGCAATTCATATAATTTTTATCACGTGCTAAAACTGTTTCATGAAGAGCTAATTAATGAATGGGTATCAGCAGGTAATCAAGCCTCAGAATTTGCGGAAAAAGGAGCCAAAATAGTGATTATCCTTGATAATGCTAGTTTTCACAAGAAAGAAGAGTACCTGAAAATAATTGAAACAGAAATGCCTAACCTTCATTTAGAATTCCTCCCCGAATACAGCCCCGACTATAACTTAATTGAATTAGTATGGCATTCGGCAAAAGAATATATTGCCAATCGACTTTTTACATCAATTGAAGAGCTAGAGTATTTATTGCACCGCCTCTTAAATGAAGGGCAATTAATAATTAA